>JAISFT010000228.1 GCA_031263435.1 Treponema sp.
CCCAAGGCCAACAACCGGCAAGGATGCCGAACCAAAACGCTCAAGCGTTTTGGTTTCCGGAGTTTGGGGCTTTGCCCCAAACTCCCAAGGCCAAATGGCTTCGCCAGTTGGCCTAACCAAAACCGCAAAGCGGTTTTGGTTCGCGCAAGGGATTGGAGGGGCGCTCAAGTCCCGAAGGGTCTTGAGCGTTCGCGGCGCCGTCCGGCGCCGCGAATGGAGCGAAGCGGAACCCCGGAAAGCCCGGTCCGGCCACGCAAGTGGCCGGATGCGCCCAAAACAGGGAAATAAAGATTCCTATGCGTTTACCCCGGCCCCGGAGATTGGGCCTTTGCCGGGAGGCCAAAGATCGCCTATACTACCAAAAGATGTATACAAGGGAACTGCGTACACCGCAGGACACGCCCGTTGAAAACGGATTACCCGTACAGGGAACCTGGACCAGCGCATTCAAGGAAGTGGATCTTCTTGCTATCCAATGGCCTTACCGCTTTCCCCTGCCCCGATCTTTGCTGGATACCCGTGTAAAAGAATGGGAATCTTTTATAATTCAGGATGATCGTTTTTTTCTGCAGGCCATGCTGGCAAATGTTAAGCTTTACCGTGTGGCGCAGGTTCTTCTTTACGACAAGGAAAACAGGGAAAAAACCAAATATTTGAAGGTAATACCGTTTGGGGGATGGAAATTGCCGTGGGATCTCCATAATTCGGCTGTGGACAGCCATTCCCTGGGATTTTTTTTCAGAATTCACTCCTGGCTGGATGCCGATACTGTCCGGGTGGACCTGGATATTACGGCCAGGGCCCGCAAGCCGGCCCTTACGGCGCACCTGATGTACGATCTGTACAGGAAACGAACAACCCCCCTGGTGGTAAATCTTGGTTTTTCCGAGCGCCGCTGCCTCTACGCGTATAAGATTCTGGCGGCGGTACGGGGGGACCTGGTCTTTGGGGGAAAACGAATCTCCCTGAGTTCTTCCCGCACATCGGGGTTCTTCTTTGACTTTAAGGGGTTTTACCCCTATCCGATGTATTCAACTTGGTGTACTGCCTCCGGTTTCGACGGAGAGGGCCGCCGTATCGGCTTTACCGTGGCGGAGAATCAGACCCGGGAGAACCGCCGGAACAACGAAAACGCCCTGTGGGTGAACGGTGAATTGAGCCCCCTGCCCGCGGTGCGGATCACCATGCCCGGGGGGATCAAGGGAGACTGGATTATCCAGGACCTGGAGGGAATGGTGGACCTGGTATTTACCCCCCAGGAACAACTGCGAAGCAGTTATAATGTTATTTTTTCCCGGGCGGACATGGAAAGCCCACTGGGTTATTACAACGGCATGTTGATGTCCACCGGGGGAGAACAGATACAGGTCCGCAATCTGTGGGGGACCGGGGAAAAAATTTTTCTGCGGGTATAGGCATGGCAAAAAACGAAAAGGCGGTTTACGCGCCGGGCGAACTGGATCAGGTACGAAAAAAACTGGGCGTTAACAACAACGATGAAGCCAAGCGCATGGCAAAGCTTCTGGGCGGAGAAGTGGGGGTAGAACGCAGTGCAGAAAGCCCGCCTCCCGGAAAGATCAGGACAGGAGGTTCCGGCGGGAACCAGCGTCCAAAGCACCGTGTGGAATTGGCATCCGATGAAGAAGTGGAGTTTATTCATGAGGCGGCCGCCCGCCGGCCCGCGGACCCGGCGGACGATCCGCTGATACCGGTCAAGGCCCCTTACTTTGAACGTATCAAAATGGACCGTTTCTGCGCTCTGCCGGAATTCAAAATCAAGTCCGCGGGCCAGGCATTTATAGTAATGCTGTCTTTTTTCAGCGATTCTTCGGATCTGGCGAATCCTTCCTTCATCACCAAAAAACTCGACGGCTATTACAAGATCCTGGAACGGCTTGTTACCTCCGTCAGAACCCTGTTTCCCCGGAACAACACAAAGCGGAACGAGAAGCTCCGGCGGGCCAGCCCCTTTGCCTACAGCGTTTTTGATACGCTGCGGTACTGGAATCTGGAAAAGATCGCCGCGGGTATTGCCAGGGTTCAGTCCCACCCGCGGAGTGTCAAGATCACCGAGCTTTCCGACATTCTAAAAAATATTTACCGGCCCCTGTTTGTTCTGGAACGGCTGGAAGTGGACGAGCATATCAGGGGTTCCTTTAAGCTGCTCTACAAGATCCTCTATCTGGAAAACCCCATGAATGCCAGGGAAAAATACCAGGGCCTTATCCGCGATGCCCTGGTCGCCTTTAATGATGTACGCCGGGATCTTCATTACTATCTCTACCCTCTGCTAATGAAACTCCTTTCGGATCGCTACCTTGCCTATGATGTGTTTTTTTCCGCCCGGCGGAACCGCTTTATGAATTTTATTGATGCTTCGGAATCGGACCAGATAGATCCTGCGGGTATGGCCGCCGAACTGAAGGGTGGAAAGGAACTAGAGCTTGATAACGAAGGGGAGAACGAAGAGAAGGACGGACAGGAAACGCCGGAAGAAAACAAGGACGGGCCGAAGGAAGAAGACCCCGATGACCCGAAAATAATTGAACGCAAAGAGAAGGAAGCTGTCCAGGAAAAAGAGCACAAGGCCATGCTCCAGGGGATTGCCTCGCTGGAGGCGCTTTTCCCCCATGCCGGCTGGGAACGGCTTTCGGCGTTCCCCGATATGTACCCCTATTTCCGGGATGTTTACGATCTCAGAAAGGGTTATGAATTGATTGCCCCCTCCGATCCCCTGCTGCAGGCCGCAGTAATTATACGGATTCTGGAAGACCTTCTTCTGGGTCTGAGGAATGTCCGTTTCGGAACCGTCGTAAGCGGCGAAAACGGACTCATCCGCGTAGACGAAACATTGAACGCCGTTATCGGCGACTGGCAAAGCCATGTTAATGTGGCCATCGAAAAGGAATATTTGCTCCGGCTTATCGAGTACTGCCGCATCATCGAACACTCCGAATCCCGCGTCTCAACCTATGCCAAGCGGATTCTTTGCGAACTCCACTGGATCAAGCGGCTTTTTTTCCTGCCCTATTACAAATTCGACAGTCTTTTTCCTCCGCCCCTTCAAAAAAAAGATGTCGAAGCGGTGTTCCCCGCCGTCCGTTCCCTGCGGCGCAGTCTTGCCCTGGTAGCTTCAGGCATTGAACAGGCCAACCGAATCGGCGGAGCGGAAAAAAGAGTCCCCTGCAGCGGTATTGATAACCCCTGGGAAACCTACAGCTTTGCGATTCCCAATCCGGTATCCACCCGGCTGGATGCCCTGCTTCCCGTCAAACGGCGCAACAACGCAACACTTATCTTTTTTAGCCTGGCCTTTTCCACGGTTCTGGACCACCTGTTAAACGATGAAAACAGTTGGGCCTACCGGGAGCGTAATAATACGCTTTTCCGCACGGTAAACGGCCTTCCACAGTTTGGGGTGGACAAGCACGTTGACGCCGAGGCAATTTTCAAAGAAAGCATTCGGCAGCGTGAGGAATCCGGAAAATAGCGCCGGCAGGTCCGAGTCCGGCCGCACAGACAAGGAGAATCCATGCAGTACATTTCCGGCATCCCCCTTTTTCTGTTCCTGATCCCGGTGCTGATCATCTGCCTGCTCTTTTTTATCCTGGGAATCCGCATTGGCATTAAACAGGGGCGCGGCCGGGAGGCCGCGGAATGGACCGGAGGCAGGCTTGAAAAAACCGTCAAAGCCCGGCTCAAACAGTCCCGGGCCGTTCTGGGCGGTCTGGTATCCGAGCAGATCGCCCCCCTGCTGCCCGGCTTCCCCTACGACCCCGGAGACTGCCGTTTTGTCGGCAAACCCGTAGACTTTATCATCTTCAAAGGCATGAATCAAAAAGACATTACCGAAGTAATCTTTCTGGAAGTAAAAAGCGGGACCGCCGGCCTGAACGATCAGGAAAAGCGCCTGCGCGACGCCGTCCAGGCCGGAAAAGTCCGCTGGGCGGAACTCAATTTATAGAAAAAATCGCAGTTTTTCTATTTTTGGGCGCATCCCCTCCGTGCCTTCGAACCTGCGGTTCGGGGCACTCCGGGGACCGGGCTATCCGCTTCAATTCCTCGACCCATCCCATACATGTATAGCGGGGCTGGGAAAAATCCCGGGAAAATGCTTGTAGAGTCTGCCTCCGCTATCTCCGACAAGCTGTGGCGGGGGAGTGCCAGGGCCGGGCTAAGCCCCCGGGAAAACGCTTGTAGAGCCTGCCTTCGCTATTTTCAATACGCTACGGCAGAGAATTCCAAATGTTTTCCCAAGGGCTTAGCCCGGCCCTGGCATT
>JAISFT010000261.1 GCA_031263435.1 Treponema sp.
GTAAGGGGGTTTTTTATCTCGTGGGCCAACTGCTGGGCCATGCTCTGCCAGACCGATATTTTTTCCGCTTTAAGCAGGGCGTTCCGGGACTGTTCCAGGTTCTGCACCATGGCGTTAAAGGAGCTGATCAGCCGCCCCAGTTCGTCCCCGGGCTGGCTGAGGATATGTATGGAAAAATCCCCCGCCGCCACCCTGGTGGTAGCCTCCGCCAGTTCCACAATGGGGGCGGTTATCCGCCGGGAAAAGGAGACCGCTATGATGATGGTCATCAACAGGGTGGGAAAGAGGAATATCCCGTAGTAGTAGATCACCAGGGGCCTGACATTCAGGTCCAGGGAATTGATCACCTCAAACCGGGACCGCACGCTTTCCGTGTTGGCAATGGCCGCGTCAAACCCTTCCCCCAAACTAAAGCTAAGAACCCGGACTTCCCCCCGCCGGGGAATCTGCACGTACCGTATGGTGTCGATGTCCCGGGGAAGCTCCCTGGACACAAAGCCCTCCTGATTCGCCGGGGGAGAGGGAAGCCCCGCGCCGGAGCCCCGGAAGCCCCCGTCAATCCAGACCCCCTCGCTGTTCTGCCGGAAGTCCTGCGCCGACACCAGCCCCTGGGAAAACAGGCCCTCCGCCCCCGCCCCCTCCTGATTCATGGGGGCGTTAAAATCGGTTTCCAGGGCGATTTTTTCAAACCGCTCCAGATTCATGGCATAGTTTTCCATGCCCAGGTTTTGGGCGTATTGCAGGGTGCTGTTCAGGTCAATGGAACGCCAGAACCGCACCAGCTCGTACACCGACTGAACGGTGATGATGGTAACCGGAGTCGCCGCCAGCGCCACGGTGATGATAAAGTAGGCCACCAGCCTGCCCTGGAATTTGCTCCCCGCCCGGCGGAATATCATGTCCCGCAGGAGCCGGGTCAGGGAAAAGCCCATAAAGACCAGCAAAACCGCGGGCACCGTAAAAAACACGATGATATTCAACAGCCCCGGAAAACTGCCGTCCTCCAGGGTGTCGGTAAAGAAGGAATGGGAAAAGAGAATCGTCAGAACGCAGAGCAGGACATAGAGGAGGATAAGTCCCCGGACGTTGATAATCGCGTGCTTTGGGCGGGTTCGGACCATCTTCAAAGAATCGCCTCCTGGCCCTGAAATTGGATTTAAGGGGAAAAGCAGGCTTCAGGCCGCTTGTCCAGGAGATTTTGCCAAAACCCGCCTGGGTTTCGTAAAAACCTCATTCTTCCTCAAATTTTCTATTAAACAGGCCCACCATAGCTTCCAGGGCCTTTTGTTCATCTTCCCCTTCGGCGATAACCTTCAATTCGGTTCCAAAGGAAGCCCCCAGGGTCAGGATGCCCATGATGGATTTTCCGTTTATACGGTCGTTGCCCTTTTCCAGATAGATATTTGACTGGAAATCCTTGGCGGTTTGCACCAGCATAGCCGAGGGGCGGGCATGGATACCCGCCCTGTTTTGAATCGTCACCCTCTGTTCAACCATGTATCTCTTTCTCGCCTTTACATAATATCGTCCTGCCCAAAATACACCGACCGCGCCGCGTCGCTTTCAATCCACTTAAGAATATTCTGATTGAATTCCCTGGCCGAATTGTACCCCATTTTCTTGAGCCGCTCGTTCATCGCCGCGGTTTCAATGATGATAGGAATATTGCGCCCCGGCTTTACGGGTATTTCCAGCTTGGGAATGCTGACCCCCAGGAATTCGGCCACCTCCTCCTCCATGCCCAGGCGGTCGTACATCCTTTTGGAGTCCCACTCCTCCAGCTTGACCACCAGTTGTATCTGCTTTTGGTCCCGAATGGCCCGAACCCCAAAGAGATGGGTGATATTGATAATTCCCAGCCCCCGAATCTCCATATGATGACCGATAATCTTGTTCGCCCCCGCGCCGATGAGGATGTTGCCGTCCACGCAGAATAGCTCCACCACGTCGTCCGCCACCAGCCGGTGCCCCCTTTCGATCAGCTCCAGGGCGGTTTCGCTTTTCCCCACCCCGGAATCCCCCAGGATGAGTATCCCCAGGCCGTACACCTCCACCAGCACCCCGTGAATGCTCTGCCGGGGGGCAAAGATGTTGGAGAGTATCCGCATAAGCCGGGAAGAAAATTCCGCCGTTTCCAGATCGGTCTGGAGTATAGGACATTCCGCCGCCTCGGCAAGCTCAAAGAAACTCCTGGTAGGGGTAATGCTATGGGTAAAGATACAACAGGGGATAGGGTAGGTGAACATCTGTTCCAGGGTGTCGGTTTTCCCCTCCGCCTCCAGCTTCTTCAAGTAGGCAATCTCCCCCCTCCCAAAAAGCTGGATCCGCTGATTGGCAAAGCGCTCGTAGAACCCGGAGAGCGCCAGGCCGGGCCGGTTCAGGTCCGCGCTGCTAATCACCCTGGGGAGCCCCTTCCGCCCCCCAATACAGCGCAAATCCAGGGAATTGTGTTCCTTTAGATCGATATCCACCAGATCCAAAACGGTAAACTGCCTTTCCGCCATGCCCTTATCATAGACCACGGGGCGGGGCCTGGCAAGCCATGTTCCCCCGGCTAAGACCCCGGAAGCGCACAATATTAAACGGATCGAAAGGGGGAGGCCGACAAAGTCCCAGTCTGCCGACTCGTTCGCTGCGCTCAAAGGCCG
>JAISFT010000109.1 GCA_031263435.1 Treponema sp.
TATAGTTGTTGCACTATGCCGCAGACAAACCGCCCTAAGCCTTATGTCCCCCGGTTGGGCATTGTTTACCCGGATTCCCCCGACTCCCACATGGAGGGGAGAAAGGGGAAACGGGTAAACGAACCTGTTGTGGACGAACACTACCCCTTCCTTGATAAATCTTTGGGATTCAGGTTTTGGAGCGCCCTTCTCTATCTGGGCATCTTTGTCCTGGTCTTTAGTCTGTCCCCTGTCCGTTTTGGGCTTCGTATTGAGGGGAGGAAGATCCTAAAAAAATACCGTGAACTCCTGCGGAACGGGGCCATGACGGTATCGAACCATACGTTGCGCTGGGATCTGCTCATGGTTCTCCAGGCGGTACGGTTCAGGCGGCTTTACTTTCCCGCGTGGAAAGAAAACCTTGCCGGCCCCGACAGGAACCTTATCCGGCTGGTGGGCGGGATCCCCGTTCCTTCTTCCATCCACGCCATGAAAAAATTCAACCAGGCCTTTGACGAACTCCACCAAAAAAAGAAGTGGATCCATGTGTTTCCCGAGGGGAGCAACTGGTCCTACTATCACTTTATCCGGCCTTTTAAGAAGGGTATGTTTACCATGGCCTACAACTACCGGCTTCCCGTCATCCCTATGGCCTTTTCCTACCGGGAACCCGGGGGGCTGTACCGGCTGTTCAAGAGGGGCTACCCCCTTATAACCCTGCGGATTGGGGAGCCTGTTTTACCCGATCTTTCCAAACCCCGCCGGGAGGCGGTAAGCCTTCTCAGGGCCCAGGTCCACCAGCGGATCGTTGAACTGGCCGGCCTTACCAGTAACCCTTTCCCCTGCGAAGGGGATTGATTATACTGAAGGGGCGGCTTCAAAAAGTTTACTGTTTCAAAGAGTTTAACGGAGATTAAATTGAAACGATTATGCATAGTCTTTATGTTCCTTTGCTGTCTTGTCCTGTTTACCGCTGTTCCCGTTTCCGCACAAAGAAGAACAATCATAAAACTTTCGTCCCTGGTTCCCGAAAAAACGCCCTGGGGCGACTTGTTGAACCGTATGGCCGCCGAATGGTACCAGGCCAGCAACGGCGAAGTTGAACTGGTGATCAGTTATGGGCTGCGATCCAGCGAGGGGGACCTGCTGAGGCAGCTTAATCTGAACCAGATTCAGGCGGCCATGTTGAGTACCTTTGGCTTAAAGTTGATCATGCCGGAGATAATGACTCTGAGCTGTCCCTTCCTGATCAGGGATAACGAGGAACTGGACATCGTGCTGAACCAGTTGAAGCCCGACATTGAAAGAAGGATCAGCGATAGGGGGTATCATACCCTGGCCTGGTCCAAGGTGGGGTGGGTGCGCTTTTTTTCCAAGAATCCCGTCTTTGTGCCCGCCGATCTAAAGGGGCAGAAATTGGGGACCAGCGAAACGGAGCCCGAACTGATGGACGCCTTTAAGGCGATGGGCTACCAGATGGTGCCGGTGGCGATGAATCAGATACTGGTCAGCTTATCCGGCGGGCAGATTGATGCGGTATATCAGAGTCCGGTGAACGCCGGGGGACTGCAGATATTCGGCAGGGCGAAAAACATGGCCTCCATCCCTGTGGCGCCCTTTATGGGGGCTATTGTCATGAACCAGCGGGCTTGGCGCAGCATTCCCGAAAGGTACCGGGACGAGTTGATGCGCATAACCAGGCGGGTGGAGGCGGAACTGGACGCGTCGGTCCAGTCCTTTGAAGCGGAGATTATCCAGAGTTTTACGGAATACGGCCTGGTGATTAACCAGGTAAGCCCCGAGCAGGCCCAACTGTGGTACGCCGACATAGACCGGGCCCTGCCTTCCCTGATAAGGGGCGTCTTTGATGAGGGTATGTACAACCGGATCAATGCCCTGCTGACGGCCCACCGCGGTGGGCGCTGAAATGGCGGTAAAACAGGGGGAAGGCCGGCCTGTTCTTTGGAAGATCGAGGAGCTTGTCTGCGGTCTTTCCCTGTTTCTGTTGATAGCGATCCCCCTGGCGGACGCCCTGCTGCGTCTTGTCTTCCGGTCCCGCTTTCCCGCGGCCCCGGTGATGATCGCCCATCTGCTTTTAACCCTGGGCCTCCTGTCCGGCATGATCACTACCCGCAACGCGGACCACCTGTCTATCGGCCTTCCCCAGTACCTAAAAAATGAAAAACTAAAGAAGGGCCTGGCCGCCGCGGGGGCCCTGGTGTCCGCCTTCTTTGCGGTCATCTTTGGCTGGTGTTCCGTGTCCTTCATCCGGGTAGGGCTCTACCCTATGCAGATGGTGGGCTTTATTCCCGACCGGGTTTTTGCCCTGGTTATGCCCCTGGGTTACGGTGTTATCGCCTTTCGCTTTGCCCGGCAGGCTTTTTCTTCCGGCGCGAAGGTTGTTCTCTGCGCGGCGGCGCCGGCGCTGGGAACGGTCTGCTCCCTGCCGGCGATCTTTAAATTTATCTGGGGTCTTAACCCTCCCGATTTTGCCTGGGCCCTGAGCGATTTTTTCAGTCTTGCCGCATTCTGGCTGCACCTGCCCGCGGTAATATTGCTGATACTTGCCGCGCTGATGGGTACGCCGCTTTTTATCGTTATCGGCGGTGTCGCGCTGGTGCTTTTACAGGCCAACGGGGGGGAAATTGATATTGTGGCCAGTCAGATTTACACCGCCCTTACCCAGACCAATCTTGTCGCCATCCCCCTGTTCACCCTTACGGGGTTCATACTTTCCGGCAGCAGGGCGGGGGAACGGCTGGTGGAGGCCTTTAAGAGTTTCTTTGGCTGGATTCCCGGCGGTATGATCGTCGTTACGGTTATTCTCTGTGCTTTTTTTACCTCGTTTACCGGGGCCTCCGGGGTAACTATTCTTGCTATGGGGGGAATTCTTCTGACGGTCCTCAAGGACTACCCCCAGCGATTCGCCATCGGACTCCTTACCGCATCGGGGAGTATCGGGCTTCTGTTCCCCCCAAGCCTTCCTATTTTGCTGGTAGGGGCCGCTACCCGGACCAATACGGCCCACCTCTTCCTGGGGGGCATACTTCCCGGCCTGGTGCTGGTGGCGGCGATGGTTATTTTTGGTGTTACGGTCTCGGTAAAGACAAAGATCCCCGTTACTCCCTTCAGCCTTAAAAGGGCGGCTCTGGGCTTTAAGGGTTCCATTGCGGAGATCCTGCTCCCCCTCTTTTTGATTGCCGCCTACTTTGGGGGCGTCTTTTCCCTGGTGGAGCTGGGGGCCGCGGCCGCGGCCTATGTGTTTATTGTTGAGGTTCTTATCTACAAAGAGATTACCCTGCGGGAGATGGGGGCCGTGTTCGCCAGGGCGATACCCATAATCGGCGGTATCCTGTCTATCCTGGCCTTGGCCCAGGCCCTGTCCTACTACATTGTCGATTCCCGGGTTCCCGAATGGTTTGCCGCCTGGATGGAGAACACCATCAGTTCCCGGTGGGTGTTCCTCCTTATTCTTAACCTGGCCCTTTTGGTAACAGGCTGCCTTATCGACATATTTTCCGCCATCATGATTATTCTGCCCCTGATTGCCCCGTTGGGAGAGGTCTACGGCATCTCCCCGGTGCATCTTGGGATCATCTTCCTTATCAACATGGAGGCGGGGTTCCTTACCCCTCCGGTGGGGCTTAATCTGTTCCTGGCCAGCTACCGCTTTGAAAAACCCTTTACAACCATATCCCGGAACGTCCTCCCCTTCCTGGTTATCCAGTTGGTGGTGGTCCTTATCGTGACCTATGTGCCCCAGCTATCGCTGCTTCTTACCCGGTTCTATTAGGATATAAACATAGAGCGGAAGGATTCCCAGGTATCGGCGTTTATTTTGAAGTAATTCATCCCCGCTGCGGCGGCTCCGGCCCCGTCGGTGTCGTCCCGGTCGCCGGCCACCAGGATGTTCTGCGGGGCGCAGCCCAGCTCGCGGGCAATGCGCAGGAAAGGGGCGGCCGCGGGCTTTTGGGCCCCAAAGTCCTCCGGCCCGTAGAGTTTTCCCAGGGGACCTGCTTCCAGGCCCAGGGCCCTGAAGCGTTCCGCGGTCATGGGATAATCCGAGTACACGGCGAAGGGTATTTTTTTGCCCTGCCGGTTATGGCCGGAATTGAGGGCGGCCAGTAGTTCTGCTGTTCCCGGCCGGGGATGGTAATGTCTGTTCAGAATGTGGACCATGAGGGGTATATAGGTTTCGAAGTACCACTGCCGGGCGGAAGACGCAGAACAGCGGGTCTGTTTTGACAATTCCCCGAAAAAAGCCCGGTAATAGGATTCTGCCGAATCGTAAACCCGCCCCGCAAAGAGTTTTCGTATGCTCCGCTCCGCCCGCACAAGGAACGCGTCAAGGGGACGGCTCAGGATAAGGTGGAGGGCAATATTTTTTGTGTTGAAAAGGGTGCCGTCCAGATCAAAAATAAGCCCCTGGGGAGGGGCTTTGTTAGTATTACTAATTTTAGTTGATAACACTGCGGACATTTCTTAAAGATTATGCGCGCGTATGTTGGGGGGGGGGGGGGGGGGGGAGGTGTAACACCATTTGTACAAAAATTCCCTGACGGTTGGCATCCAGCATAAGTAAATTCAATTTGAACTGTCCGTCGCGGTAACCCTTGTCGATACAGGCGGCCTTGAACTGCTCAAAAGAATCTTTTACCAGGCGGGATGTGTCCGGCGCTTTTACGCGGTTTGAACTTCGCTTGGATTCGTATTCGGTGTTGTACTCCCTAAGCCGCGTGTCCACGGCCCTGGTAAACTCCTCCGCCCGCTCCGCAGAAATAGTCTGATCCACAAACTCGTAGTAAAACCGGTAGTTTGATTTTTCCGCACTGGCAAAGCCCACAAAAAAACTAATGGGAAGCCCCATTTCGTGACTGCAGTTCCGCACCGCCTCGATAAACTGCCGCTCATTCAGTTTTTCTCCGGTCAGGCTGATGGTGCCGTTTACCTTCTGCACAAATTTAATAAGGGGATACTGATGGTAGAATCCGGTAACTTCCACCAGGTCCGTCATGTTATAGCGGTACAGGCCGGCGGAGGTGGTAACTATCGGACAGTACTGTTCGCCCTTTTTAAGTTCCCAAAGCTGATAGACCTTGGGGTTTTTCTGTTCTGTTTCGGATTCGTGGATAAACTCAAAGTAGGTCATGTGGCCGCAGGGAACGGTATCCAGGGTATTACTCTTGAGGACCAGACCGGCCTTACATTCGGTAGAAAAATAGCCGAATTCGTGGAACACCGTATGCTCGGGGAAGGAATCCCGTATTTTTTCAAGGTACACCGAGGTGTTCCCGCACATCCAGACATTGACAATCTGCATACGGGGCCAGTAATGCTTGGGCAGCACCGTGCCGTGGCGCACCTTCAACTGCCGCAGCTCCTCCGCCCGCGCGGGATTCGGCTTTAAGCGGGCCTCCAGAACGGAACGGATGGCGTCGGGAATGGGAAAACGGCGGCTCAGGGTGCCGCCTTCGATGTCTTGCACATATTCATCAAAAAATTCGTTGGCGTTGGTCTGCATCTCCACCAGGGTACTGGGATTGGCGGTGATGATCAGGGTTACGTCCCGCTCAATGCCCATACGCATAATCGCGTAGTACCGGGCCTTGTAATTGGCGATGTGGAATATATCCGCCGGCGCGGGGTGGAGGTCCTCCATAAAATGGGGAATATCCCTCTGGGAAATTCCGGAAATAGAACCGTAGACCGTACCGTCCGGGGCGGCCCCCTCTATGGCCTTGCCGACAATGGAAAGGGTCTTGCCGTAAAATACCTTGGGTTTATTCTGGATAAGCGTGTAAAACCACTGTTGATTCAATTTCTTGTAAACATCCTGGTAATAGCGCTCGGTAATGGGAATCCACTTAGGTTCCCTGGTAGTACCGCTGGTGGTCCCATACATCTTGGGCTTTCCGGGAAACAGAATATCCGCTTCGCCGTTTTTATGCCGCTCCACATAGGGGCGCAGATCTTCATAATCGTTAATGGGCACATTTTTTTTGTAGGCCGCGAATATTTCCTGGCCCGGTGATTCAAGAATTGCAGAAAAATTGTGTTCTTTGCCGTAGACTGTATCCTTGGAATTGGTGAGAAATGAACGCAGTACATTTTCCTGGGTCTGCCGCGCGTCCTTTGACGCCCTGCGTAATTCGGCAAGACCTTTTTTACCGACAATGGTCAATGCAAGTCTGATAAGCCACCAGCCTTTTACTCTTTGTTCTTTCAACCCTATCCTCCTCGCTTTAACTTTCAAGGCAGTGCCAGAGTAACTAGTATACTAGTATGACAAATTTCTTTCAAGTGTTGGGCTTAAACAGCCTTGGACTTAAACAGCGTTGGGCTTAAACCGGAATTCAGGGCCCGGATATTCATTTCCAGGTACCGCGGGGAACTCCGCTCCTTGAGTACCGTGATAATTTCGGCAGGGCTGAAGGGCAGAAACCCCATTCCTATGGCCTTTCCCAGGAGCAGAACATTGCTTACCCGGGGATCGAAGCGTTCAATAAACTTTTCCCAGGAAACCACCGTAAGCCGCCCCCCCAGGCAGGTTCTTAGACAGGCCGTCATATCCGCTGCCTTGTATGCCGGGGAGAGGACCCGGTCCAGGGTCAGCATATTCCCCGCGGGGGCCAGGAAGGGCAGGGTCCGCAGAGCCTCGGCGCACTCAAAGGCGATGATCAGGTCCGCTTTCTCCGGTGGAATAAGGGGGGAGAAACTCCCCGTTCCGATTCTAAGGTGGCTGACTACCGATCCCCCCCGCTGGGCCATGCCGATGGTCTCTGAACCCCGGACATCCATACCCTTCCGCAGGGCCGCTTCCCCGATGAGCCGGGAGAGCAGCACGGTCCCCTGACCTCCTACCCCGGTGATGAGGCAGTTCAGCAGGGGGAAATCCGCCGTCCGTCGAGTTTCGCCGCTCATGACCATGCTCCTCCGGTAATTGCGCCGAAGGCGCAGACATGGCGGCAGAGGCCGCAGCCCGTACAGAGGGCCGGATCGATACGGCAGCTTTCCCGGCCTCCGCCTTCGGCAGATACGGAGGAGAGGGCGGGGCAGCCCAGCTTCCTGATGCAAAGCCCGCAGCCGGTACAGCGTTCCCCGTCGACGGTACAGGCTTTGTCGCCCCTGGAAACCATGATACAGGGGGCTTCAAAGATGATAGCCCGTACCCCGCTTTTACCCAGCAACGAAAGAACCCCCTCCCTGGCGGAGGGAAAATCGAAGGGGTTAAGACGCAGCGTATCCCCGAGTCCCAGGGCCTCCAGCACCGCGGGGATGCTGATCTTCTTCGCCGGGGAGCCGTTGATGGATCTGCCCGTGCCGGGGTGGGGCTGGCTGCCGGTCATGGCGGTGGTGCAGTTATCCAGGATCACTACGATGATATTGGCATCGTTGTATACGGCGTTTACGATACCGGGGATTCCCGTATGGAAGAAGGTGGAGTCCCCGATGAAGGCAAAGTTCAGGGCGCCGCTTCCCAGAAAAGTTTCCACCCGGTTGATACCCTGGGCTGCGGTGATCCCCGCCCCCATGCAGAGGCAGGTATCCACCATGTCCAGGGGCGGGGCATTGCCCAGGGTATAGCAGCCGATGTCTCCGGAGTATACCGCCTTGCGCCGGCCCCCCTCAAAGAGGCGCAGGGCCTCCTTGACGGCGAAAAATGAGGCCCGGTGGGGACAGCCCGCGCAGAGGACCGGCGCCCGTACCGGGAGGCGCGGGGAACCGGCGGGAGTTCCCTGGGGGACCCCTAAGGCCGCAGCCGTCCCCGCAGCAGCGGCTTCGGGGACGGCTGCGGCGGTTCCTGCGGGGATTTTGGCCGTGCCCAGGAAGGTTCCCATGATCCCTGCCAGGGCGCCCAGGGTATTTTCCCCCGCCGCCGGGGTATCGCCGCTGCGCTTCCCCCGGATAACACGGTCCGCATGCTCCGCTCCGCAGAGCCTGACCAGGGCATCCTCAATGACCGGATCCAGTTCTTCCAGCACCAGGACCTCATCAAGCCCTTCCAGAAACCGCCGGGCCAGCTTGTCCGGGAACGGGAAGGCGGCAATCTCCAGAAGCCGGGGGGCGAAGGGGAACTGCGCCAGGATTTCCTTTACATAGGCCCGGCTTACCCCGCCGCAGGCAATTCCCCGCCGGGGGATCGCCTGCGGCGGAGCCCCTGCCCCTGTTTCAGCATCAGTATCAGTATCAGCGTCAGCATCGCTCCCGGCGCTTAGCCTATTGGCCGGATACCGGGACAGCTCATCCGCCATGTCCCGCAGATCTTCTTCGATTTTAAGGTGGCTGCGGTAGGAAAGACTGGGGAAGATTACCCAGTGCCCCCCCTGCTTCTCAAAGCCTCCGGGAGCAGCCCCCTTGCGGCCCTTATCGGAGGGCGGCAGCAGTTCCACCGCGGCATAGCTGTGGCAGACCCTGGTGGTGGGCCGGAAGATCACCGGCCGCCGGTACTTTTCCGAAAAGGCAAAGGCGTCGCCGATCATCAGGTAAGCCTCCTCCGGCGAGGCAGGATCGAAAACGGCGATCTTGGCGTAGAGTCCGAAGTGCCGGGTGTCCTGTTCCGTTTGGGAAGAAATGGGCCCCGGATCATCGGCCACGACTACCACCAGGGCCCCCTGAACCCCCAGGTAGTTAAGGCTCATCAGGGGATCGCTGGCCACGTTCAGGCCCACCTGCTTCATCGTTACCAGAGCCCTGCCCCCGGCCCAGGCCGCGCCCGCGGCCACTTCCAGGGCGGCCTTCTCGTTTACCGACCATTCCGTATGGATAAGGGAACCACCGGCATCCCCTTCCCCACCGCCCCCCGGCGGCCCTGCCCCCCGGTATTTGACCAGGGCCTCAAGAATCTCCGTAGAGGGAGTACCGGGATAGCCGGTGGCAACTGCCACTCCGGCCCGCAGAGCCCCCAGGGCGATGGCCTCATTCCCCATCAAAAGCTTTTTCAATCGGCGGCTTCCATAAGGGTCCTATTATAACCCCAAAGGGGCCTCCCCAGAAGGGGCC
>JAISFT010000249.1 GCA_031263435.1 Treponema sp.
TTCAGCTTTTACAATAAGTATAAGCACGTACCGGGAAGGCGCCGTTCCGGCATAAGCCGGAACGGCTTCTTTTTTTTCGAAGGGTTCGCCCCGGCTCCTGCCCGCCGCGGCGAGGTGCGCAGCAATTCTCCATTTCAAACAAATGATCCTTACAACCACGAAAATCCGGCAAATTATCCTTAATTTGCCGGATTTTTTCTTTTATTCCCTTGGTGAGCCAGTAATTCTCTCCGTTACTGACCAGCGAAGGGACACCACAAAAGGTTCCGGGGGGTGGCAGGGGAAAAAGGGTCCTCCGTAAGGAGGCCCTTTTATCCCCTGACAGGACCCCTGAAAAATTTCTATGGTGTCCCTTCCTTTTCG
The DNA here is from genome assembly GCA_031263435.1 of Treponema sp. The sequence goes on from JAISFT010000249.1 coordinate 364, forward strand.
ATGAGTAAATGGAGAATTACTGTCCGCCATGTGATTGAAATACCGCGCCAAGCCGGGTATGATTATCCGTGGTTCCCAAGCCGGCCGGATTTTGGGGCCCATCATCATGGTCGCGGTAAAAGCGCCGCCGCGGGCAAAAGGAGCCGGAAAGCATGACAAAATATCCCTTCCAGACCATTGAGAGCAAATGGCAGACCTATTGGGATACCCATAAGACCTTCAAGGCGGTGGAAGACCCCCAATTTCCCAAGGATAAACGCCGCTATGTGCTCGATATGTTCCCCTACCCCTCCGCCCAGGGCCTTCATGTGGGACACCCCGAGGGCTATACCGCCACGGATATCTACTGCCGCTACCTCCGTATGAGGGGCTATAACGTGCTGCACCCCATGGGGTTCGACGCCTTCGGCCTGCCGGCGGAGAACTACGCCATCAAAACCGGGACCCACCCGGCCATAACCACCGCGGCGAATATCGACAAATTCCGTTCCCAGATAAAATCCCTGGGCTTTTCCTACGACTGGGACCGGGAGGTGGATACGTCAAAGGAGGACTACTACCGGTGGACCCAGTGGATATTCCTCAAACTCTTTGAAAAGGGCCTGGCCTACGAGGCGGAAAGCCCCATCAACTGGTGCCCCTCCTGCAAAACCGGCCTCGCCAACGAGGAGGTAAAGGACGGCCACTGTGAACGCTGCGGCACCAGGGTAACCCGGAAGCGGATCCGCCAGTGGATACTGAAAATCACCGCCTACGCGGAGCGGCTCCTCTCGGACCTGGACGGCCTTGACTGGCCGGAACCGGTAAAACTGATGCAGCGGAACTGGATAGGCCGCTCCGAAGGGGCGAACGTGATCTTCCCCATCGCCGCCGCCGGTCCCGGCGCGGCATCCCCGGAGGCGGACACCGCCGGGGACAACGGCCTTTCCCTGGAAATCTACACCACCCGGCCGGACACCCTTTTCGGTGTTACCTACATGGTCCTGGCCCCGGAACACCCCCTGGTGGAGCGGATCACCACGGCGGAACAAGCCCCCCAGGTGGCCTCCTATCTGGAGGCGGCGGCGAAAAAGAGCGACCTGGAAAGGACGGACCTGGCGAAAACCAAAACCGGGGTCTTCTCCGGGGCCTACGCCATAAACCCGGTAAACAACAAACCCATCCCCATCTGGATCGCCGACTATGTGCTCATCTCCTACGGAACCGGAGCCATCATGGCCGTTCCCGCCCACGATGAACGGGACTGGGAATTCGCCAAAACCTTCAAACTCCCCATTACCCTGGTGGTATCCCCGGAAAAACCAGTACCCGGCCAGGACTACTCCGGCGAACCCGCCCAATGCGGCTCCGCCGACGGCTGGGCGGTAAACTCCGGCCAATTCGACGGACTCCCCACGACGGAACTTATCACCAGGATCACCGCATGGCTGGAGGAACGGGGAATCGGCAAAAAAACGGTAAACTACAAATTGCGGGACTGGGTCTTCAGCCGCCAACGCTACTGGGGGGAACCCATCCCGGTGGTCCACTGCGATCACTGCGGCATCGTGGCCCTGCCGGAAAGCCAACTGCCCCTGACCCTCCCGGAGGTGGAATCCTACCTCCCCGCCGGCACCGGAGAATCCCCCCTGGCCATGATCGACCCCTGGGTAAACACCACCTGCCCCCGCTGCGGCGGCAAGGCAAAGCGGGAAACCAACACCATGCCCCAATGGGCGGGCTCCTGCTGGTACTACCTCCGCTACCTGGACCCGGGGAACCCCAAGGCCTTCGCCGGGCGGGACAAAATCGACTACTGGGCCCCGGTGGACCTCTATGTGGGGGGCAACGAACACGCCGTACTCCACCTGCTCTATTCCCGGTTCTGGCACAAGGTCCTCTACGACCTGGGCCTGGTGAACACCACCGAACCCTTCCAGCGGCTGATAAACCAGGGGATGATCCTGGGGGAAGACAACCAAAAAATGAGCAAAAGCCGGGGCAACGTCATCAACCCCGACGACATCATCCGGGAGTACGGAGCGGATTCCATGCGGGTCTACGAGATGTTCATGGGCCCCCTGGAGGTAACCAAACCCTGGTTAACCGCGGGCCTCGTGGGGGTCTCCCGGTTCCTGGAACGCCTCTGGACCCTGGCCGAGAAAGTAGAAGGGGGGGAGAACCCCCCTCGCTCCGTCCCCTCCGGGGACTCCGCTGCCCCCCCAGCGGGGGGAGCCCCCCCCGCAACGCCCCCCCCACCGGACCCCACGCCGCCGGCCCCGCCGTCGGCCCCGCCGCCACCGCCGGCCCTCGTCAGGCTCCTCCACCGGACCGTCAAAAAAGTAACCCACGACACGGCGTCGTTGAATTTCAACACCGCCATCAGCCAGATGATGATCTACTCCGCGGAACTGGCCAAACTGCCCCAGGTCCCCCGGCAGCTCTGGGAACCCCTGGTCCTTATGGCAAGCCCCTACGCCCCCCACCTGGGGGAGGAACTTTGGGCAAAGCTGGGCTACACCGAATCGGTCTCCAGGGCCCCCTGGCCAAAGTACGACGAGGAATTTACCGCCGAAACCGAGGCCACCGTGGTGGTCCAGGTGAACGGCAAAATCCGGGACAAATTCACCACCCCCGCGGGCACCCCCCGGGAGGACCTTGAAAAAACCGCCCGCTCCCTGCCGGGGGTTCTCAAGTGGCTCCAGGGCCAGACGGTGATCAAGGTAATCACCGTGCAGGATAAGCTCGTAAACCTGGTGGTAAAGTAAGGGTTCCCGGACCCCCAAGGGTCCGGGAACCCCTTGACACAAGGACGGATGATATAATATGGTTCTAGGAGGTTCTTTTGGACGATTAACTCAGCGGGAGAGTGCTACCTTCACACGGTAGAAGTCACTGGTTCAAATCCAGTATCGTCCAACGTCCAGTAATTCCTTGTGATATAATGAGTTATACGCTTATTGCTTAATACGCCCTGTCCGCGACTGGGAATGACGCCCCCGGACAAGGACCAGCAAAGGTGGACGCTGGTATTCAAACCGCTGATTCAAGGGGCTTTGCGAAGCATCGTTCCGCAGGAACGCGGCCAGGGCCGACAAAATGCGGAGGGATGCGTTGGGAATAGAGCGCAGCGGAATGGCCTAGGCAAACCGGAACCCGACGCCATCAGGATCGGTTTGGGGCCTGTAACATTTTAAGAGTAAATTTCTTCCTTTCCTTGAAATTTTGAGAAATTTGGCTTTGCCAGAGCTACGATAATTCATTATATTACAAAGAATTATCGAAATCAACTTCACGAAAAACTGAAGGTAAAATGATGGTCAAAATTTCAGGCGGTTCATTTACACAAAAAATATTACAGGCTCTCGGTTTGTCCGGCAGGACAAAAAAGCGCATACAGACCTGTCAAGCGAAATTGCTCCGACCAGATAAAAAACACTAAAAAACAGAAAAGATTTGAAATTATGCTGATTTTCTTATAAAATATTATCAGGAGGCAAACGGTGCCGCAAATTTCATTCAATATTGACCAAATTGTTTTCGAAAAAATCAAGAAAATTGCCAAACAGAAGGAAACCTCTGTTTCGGATTGGGTTGAAGACAATATAAAAAAAGCATTGAGGGATGATTATCCAAATGATTTTTTTGAATTATTCGGCGCCATTAACGATGATACTTTTGTTGAACCAATTGAAATAGACCAAAAGTATGATATAGGGAGGGAACAGCTATAATGTATTTTTTGGATTTTATTTCCCTGTCTCATTGAAACGGTAATTTGGGTTGTTTTGGCTCCTTCGGCACAAATGGTCCCGTCCCATTTATTTGCCTCTCATAATCTTCATTTGCCTCTATTACCTCGGACCCCGCCCCTTGTATCAACGCAAAAATTACTCCAGCTAGTATGCTTACATCTAAATTTATAGTAAAATAGAAACTATGCTTTCCTGATATATTTCTATACCCTATTTCACTTCCTATTATCTGAAATGGATAGCCCCATTCTTCTAAATATGTCCGTAATAGAAATCTTAAACCGGAACTAAAAACATATCCATTTGTATTAAGCCCGGACCAATCCTTAACACTTAAATAGTTTATTGACGCAAATGGCCCAAGAATAATATTCTTTATATTACTGACCCGGCAATTATTATAATGACAAATACGGACATACAAATATGGCACCTTTGTTAATTCTTTGTAATACAAGGAATTAGAAAATAATGACCACTTCTGGTAAAGCCAATGTCTAAATAAACATTGCCGGGTCAGTAAAAGGATTCCAATATAAATTCCCGTTTAGAAAATATAAATCCTGACTCCATTTCTCTGTATTTACAGAATAATTTGCTACATATTTTAGTGGGGATATTTCAAAACCTATATGTGTTTTATCATGTTCGATAAAGAAATTTATTAAACTTGCCGATAGTTCAAAATTATATCCATCTGAAAAAACATTCATTCCTCCATTAAAAGTACCATAGTTGAATTTAAACCCAAACCCATTTTTAACGATTTCTTATGTATGTATATAAGAAAGTACATTCATTAAAATCACTAATAAAAAAATACCTTTTTTCATTTATATCCTCCATTGTTATTATATATTACAATCACCAAAACGTCAAGGGAAATTGCACATAACGTCCAGTAATTCCTTGTGATATAATGAGTTATACGCTTATTGCTTAATACGCCCTGCCCGCGGCCGGGGAAGAAAAATGACGCTCCCCCAGGCAAGGCCAAGCACGGGCGGAAGTTGGTATTCAAACCGCTGATTCAAGGGGCTTTGCGAAGCATCGTTCCGCAGGAACGCGGTCAGGGCTGACAAAATATGCCGGAGCAACGGCGTGGGGATAGAGCGCATCGGAATGGCCTAGGCAAACCATAGCCCGAGCTGCCGCCAGCCCCGGGCGAACAACCGCGCCCGGCCTTCTGATAATCGCGCTATAACAGCTCCCCGGCGGCCGCACTAACGGCGGACACCGCCTTTTCCCCGCGGGCTTCTTCGATTTGCGGCCGGTATTTGTCGATGTCCCAAAACAGGATGATGACGCCGCAGGCCGCGCACAGGAAGAAGGGCACCCCCGCGCCATTCATGATTTCCGCGTCCAGCGCCGGCTGGGCCTGGACGGTCAGATTGGCGTCATATCGGCCAAAGGCCAACAGCCAGCCCAGGATGGCCGAGCCAAATCCGGCGCCCATCTTCGAGCCAAAACTGGTGGCGCCCGAAACCAGGCCCTCCGTCCGGATGCCGTCCTTCCATTCCATGTAATCCACTATATCCCCCGGCAGGGTGTAGGCGGCGGTGAGCAGCGGAACGATTCCCAGGGC
>JAISFT010000197.1 GCA_031263435.1 Treponema sp.
GGATGCCATTTTTGAGCAGCGCAAGGGATTGCAGCGGAAATACCGCAGACCCCCCCAGCCATTAGCCGTCCTATACCTCCTCCTCTGTAGAGACCCGCCTATAGGTGTACAGCGCAGGGCTGGGGACACGCGTTTATTTTTGTAGGAAACTGTGAATCTTCTCCACGATTGTTGTGGCGGGGGAGTGCCAGGGCCGGGCTAAGCCCTCGGGAAAATATTTGGAATTCTCTGCCGTAGCGTATTGAAAATAGCGAAGGCAGGCTCTACAAGCAATTTTTCGGGATTCTCCCGCCGGGATTTTTCCCAGCCCTGCTATACATGTATGGGATGGGTCGAGGAATTGAAGCGGAAAGCCCGGTCCGGCGCCCGCAAAGCGGGCGCCGGATGCGCCCAAAAACTAAAACCCTGTAAAGCTATAAGCATGCACCGGTGCTGACAATTTATCGGAAATGTTGACAATTTTTCGATCTGATGGGAGAATGGGGCCCAGGAGTAAACTATGTCTAAGGTTACGATTCAGAAGGTCAAGGCGATTCTGACTGCCCCGGTGGGGATCAACCTGATTGTGGTCAAGGTTGAAACTTCCGTGCCGGGTTTGTACGGCCTGGGCTGCGCCACCTTTGCCTACCGGGAAAAGGCGGTAAAATGTATGGTAGAGGATTATTTTGATCCCCTGCTCCACGGGCGGGATGCGGCCAACATCGAAGATATTTGGCAGCTTATGAACAACAACTCCTACTGGCGCAATGGTCCTGTTACCAACAACGCGGTTTCCGGGGTGGATATGGCCCTGTGGGATATCAAGGGCAAGCTGGCCAACATGCCGGTCTACGATCTCCTGGGCGGCAAGTCCCGGTCCGCTGTGGCGGTGTACCGTCATGCCGACGGCAAGAGCCTGGAAGAAATTGCGGAGAACGTGCAGAAGTTCCGGGACCAGGGGGTCCAGCATGTGCGGATTCAGTGGGGCGGCTACGGCGGAAAATCCGAAACCCTCCACCGGCCCGAGGAGGTGCCGGAGGGGATCTACTACGATCCCAAACTCTACATGCGGAATACGATAAAGCTTTTCGAGTACATCCGGGGTAAGATGGGCTACGATTTTGAACTGCTCCACGATACCCATGAGCGCATAAGCCCCATTGATGCGGTGGTCCTTGCCAAGGAACTGGAACCCTTCAGGCTCTTTTTCCTGGAGGATATTCTTTCTCCCGAAAAGGGGGACTGGTTCCACATGATCCGCAGCCAGTGTTCCACCCCCATTGCCAACGGGGAACTCTACAACAACCCCAAGGAGTGGGACTTCCTTATCACCAACCGGCTTATCGACTTTATCCGGGTCCATATCAGCCAGATAGGGGGCATTACCGCGGCCCGGAAGCTGGCGATCTTCTGTGAACAATTTGGTATCCGTACCGCGTGGCACGGTCCCGGCGATGTGTCCCCCGTGGGTCATGCCGCCAATATCCATCTGGATCTGGTATGTCAGAATTTCGGTATCCAGGAGTGGAGCGGCATCCGGGATGCTTCGCTGGAAGTCTTTCCGGGTTCCCCGGAACTGCGGAACGGTTATGTCTATGTCAACGACAAACCCGGTCTGGGGATCGACATTAACGAGGAATTGGCCGCCAAGTACCCCTGCAAGACAGGGGTAACGGGTTGGACCCAGACCCGGATCCCCGACGGGACCCTATACACGCCCTGATTTTTGCGGAACAGTGCAGCAAGGAGATAACAGAATGGCTAAGAATGTGTTTATTACCGGCGGCAGCCGGGGTATTGGCGCCGGAATTGCGCAGGTACTGTCGGATTCCGGGTACGATGTAGCCTTTACCTATAACGAAATGGCGGATTCCGCAGAATCCCTCAAAAAAGAGATAGAGGCCAAGGGCCGCCGCTGCTTTTATTATCAGGCTTCCCTCCAAAATGCCGATGTACCGCAGAAGGTAACCGAACAGGCCGTAAAGGATCTGGGGGGCATCGATCTTTTGGTCTGTAACGCCGGCCTTACCCGCCACAACGATATCCTCAACCTGGACCCCGCGCTTATCGAATTTTTGTTCGGGCTTAACTTCCGGTCCTATATTCTCTGTTCCAAGGTGGCGGCCAACGATATGGTGGCCCGGGGGGTAAAGGGGAACATCATCTTTATCACCTCCACCCGGGGGATCCGGGCCTACCCGGAGGATACCCTGTACGGAGGTTTTAAGGCGGCCCTGAACCGGGCAGCGGAATCCATGGCCCTTAATCTGGCGAAGCACCATATCCGGGTGAACTGTGTAGCCCCCGGGGCTACCGCCGTCCGGGGGAACTACAGCACGGAGGAGCTTACCAAGGGCTTTGCCCCCCATATTCCCCTGGGCCGCCGCGGTACCCCCCGGGAGGTGGGTTATCTGGTCCGTTATATCGCCAGTGACGAGGCGGACTATATGACCGGCAACACCGTCAAACTGGACGGCGGGCTTATCCTCCCCGGTATGCCGGAGCGGGGGGATCTCTGGCCCCTGCCGCAGCAGTAGACAGCCCGCCGGGTAGAACCGGACGGTCAAGTTTAATCCCGGCGGCAGGAAAGGAAAGGGCTCCCCCATTTGGTTCTGCAAGGTCAATGAACTTAGAAGGGGGAGCACCGTTGAACGGTATAGTATACATGGAGAACGCCGAAGGCGTTCTCCAAAACCAAAAGTGTCAACTTTTTGGCGGCGGGCTGCTCCCCCCCGCTTCATAAAAACACTTGCCTTTTTCCATCGTGGAGTTTGGGTCAAGGGCCGACAGGCCCTCGACCCAAACTCCGAAAATAACAAACACGCAAGTGTTTGTTATTCCGCTTCCCCCACTCTTTTGTCCCGCATCGGCGCCATGTGCCAAATTTTAAACAAGGCCATGTATGGCGGGGCCGGGGCACAGCCCCGCCGGATATGACCTTTTAGCCAATCAGTACTACTCAGTTACGCTGACCGGCGAAAGGACGCCCCTCCCTACAGTCTGCGGAGTCCTTTCGCTTTTCGCCGGGTAAACTGAGAATTACTGGTCGGGTTTGCCTTCCTCCGGCCCTTCCCGTATACTATCACCATGAACATCATGCTCCCCAAAGTCGATTTCGCCTTCAAACTCCTCTTCGGCGACCAGCGCAGTAAAAACATCCTCGCAGACTTCCTCAAAGCCGTCCTCCCCAGCCTCGCACAACAGGAATTCGAGGAACTAACCATCGTCGACCCCCACCTTAAACGGGAGTTCGAAGACGATAAACTGGA
>JAISFT010000231.1 GCA_031263435.1 Treponema sp.
ACAACGTACCATAGGGCCATGACCGATTCCACCAGCAGGATCATCAAAGCCCTTCAGACTGTCCCCCGGGGCAGGGTTTCCTCGTACCGCGACATCGCCCGGGCGGCGGGACTCCCCAACGGGGCCCGGCAGGTAGTACGGGTACTGCACTCCATGGGGGAAAAATACGCGCTCCCTTGGCACCGGATCATCCGCGCCGACGGCTTCATTGCCCTGGAAAGCCCCGGCAGGGAACTACAGATCAGCCTGCTGCGGACCGAAGGGGTCCAGGTCTCCAAATTTGGCAGGGTAGACCTGGAAATTTACGGCTGGACCCGCCCAGAGGAAGCGTAAAGCTCAAACAGCAAAAGGGGGAAAGCTGCGGCAGCTATGCTGCCGACCCCCCGCTCCATAAAAACGCTTGCGCGTTTGTTATTCCGCTTCCCCCTTCCCCTGGGGCTCCGCCCCAAACCCCGCAAAGGGCGTTTTTTCAGGAGGGGACGCACCCCGGAGGGCAAGCCGGGCGGCCTTGGCAAAAAGATCCCCCAGGTAGTCCCCCTCCCGCATGGAAAGGGCGGCCCGGGAAATCAGATCCCGGATAAACCGGGTCTGCGCCTCCCGTCCGGGGTGGCGGTAAAAGCCCAGGCTTTCCAGATTCCCCACGATAGAGGCGGTCAGGGCCTCCGCCCCACGGCGGTCCAGGGGTATCCAGGCCCCCTTAACCTCCCCGGCCGGCGGGGCGGCGCGATCCGGCATCCCCGCCGTTAAGGCATCCATCATCAAAGCGCTGGGAGTTTCCGGCCCCAGGGCGCGAAACAGCTCATAGCCATAAATCTGAACCGCGTGGGAAAGGTTAAGGGAGGGGAAGGCCCCGGATACGGGGATGTGGGAGGCAATGTTGCAGAGGGCCAGTTCTTCATCGTCCAGGCCGCTCCGCTCATTGCCAAAGGCCAGGGCCGCCTTTCCCGGTCTGCCGCGGAGCCAAAGGGCAAGTTCCCGGCAGTCCATGGTTACGTCCTTCCGTTTCCGGCCCCGCCGCCGGGTAGTCCCGGCAAGGATACTACAGTCCGCCGCGGCCGCTTCCAGGGTTTCAAAATACCCGGCCTCCTCCCAAATTCCGGCGGCGTGGACCGCACGGGACCGGATCTCCCCCTCAAAGGGGGCAAGATCGGCCCCGGAAAGACCCGTTATCCTTAGTTTTGACAGGCCCATGTTCATCATGGCCCGGCAAACCGCCCCGATATTGCCCGGGTCCCCGGGCCGGCAAAGGATTACAACGATTTCCCGCAGTTCCATCGCCTGGAATCATATATCGTCTGTTTGCCCCGTCATAGGGGAGTTTGGGGCAAAGCCCCAAACTCCCAAGGCGAAAGCCGCAGGCTTTCGCCCGCGCACGGGATAGAAGCGGTATCCTTTTTTGCCGCAGGCAAAAAAGATACAAGCGGATAGCCCGGTCCCCCGGCCCGCAGGGCCGGGGATGCGCCCAAAATAAGAAGAAAATGCCTATGCTCTTGACCTGGCCGCCGGGGATGTCTTATTGAAAAATTGCCAAAAAACGGCTAATATAGTGATAATAGCTTATGCCGGTTACAGTCCAAGTGTTACGTTTGACAAAATGCTTCTAAACGGTTAAGATACGGGAGCGTACCTGTCAATGGGGCGGCTAAGGGAGCGTCATGACAAATAATGAGATAGTCCCTGGTTTCGATGATGAAAAGGATGAAAGCCTTAAAATACAACTCCAGAAGGTGGACGGAGTAGAAGGGTGTCTGATTCTCTATCTGAATGGGTATATTGATACCTATAACTCAAATTACTTTCAAAAAAGGGTTGCCAGGGCGATTGAAAAGGGGTTTACCAAGCTTATTTTCCAGTGCAACGGGCTGAACTACGTTTCTTCTACCGGTATTGGTTCTTTTACGGCCTTTCTTAAATCGGTAAAGCCCCGGGGCGGGGACTTGGTGCTGCTGGAAATCCAGCCCAAGGTGTACGAGGTGTTCCAGCTTCTTGGTTTCTCCCAGTTTTTTAATATCCGGGAAAATCTGGATGAGTCGGTGAATTACTTCCAGTCCGGCGTTGCCGAGTCGGTGTCTCTGTTCCCCAAGGTCTTTGCCTGTCCTATCTGTAACAAGAAACTTAAAGCCCTTAAGCCCGGCCGTTTTCGTTGTTCCGAGTGTAAAACTATCCTTGCCATTGATAATGGAGGCCAGGTTTTCCTGGGTTGACGCATGGGTATCTTCTCCAGACTCAAGACCCTTATTTCGGCCAATATTAACCACCTGATCAACAAGGCCGAAAAACCGGAAAAGATGCTGAACCAGCTTGTTATCGAGATGAACGAGCAGTTGATTCAGTCCAAACAGGCTGTGGCCCAGGCTATTGCCGATGAGAAACGGCTGGAGCGGGACCTGAACAACCAGTTGGGCCAGGCCGCCGAGTGGGAGCGGAAGGCTATGCTGGCGGTGGAAAGGGGGGAGGACGATCTTGCCAAGGAAGCTTTGCTGCGCAAGCAGGAGTACGATAACGCCGCCCTGGAGTACCGTAAGCAGTGGGAGGCCCAGAAGGCCGCGGTTACCAGGCTGAAAGAGGACCTGAGGGGGCTTTCGGATAAGATCGAAAAGGCCCAGCGGCAGAAGAACCTTCTTATCGCCCGGGCCAAGCGGGCGGAGGCCCAGCAGAAGATACAGAACACTATTTCCACCGTGTCGGGGAACCGCAGCGCCTTTGACGCCTTTGATCGTATGTCCCAAAAGGTGGATGAACTGGAAGCCCAGGCGGACGCGGCCAAGGAATTGGAAGATTTTTCCAGTAACAGCGATCTTGAAAAGCGGTTTGCCGCCCTTGAAAAGTCGGATGGCTCCGCCGATAACCTGCTGGCGGACCTTAAGGCAAAGATGAAGGCCCTGCCGGAGCAGCCTTCCTAGCTTTTTCGGCCTCCTGCCCGGTTTTTCAGAGTTTTTTTGGATATTCTTCCGGAGTTTTGGGGTATTCTTCCGGAATTTTTTCAGAGTTTTTGTGGTGTTTTTCCGGATCGAGCGGCTTTTTTTAGAATTCCCACCCAATATTCACAAGTTATCAACAAGACTGACATAGTAAATTCCCCTTGCGGGGTTCTCTCTTTTGAAAATTTTCATTTCTCCGGCGGAGCCGGGGTTAAATTCATTTTATAAAGTGATCGTAATTCCTTACAGGATAAGGAATTAGAAGAATTGCCCCCGGCATGGTTCCCGGAGGGGCGGCGGCACTGTATGAAAAGGGATACAGCCGGGGTAATTCCCCAAGTTATTAACATTTTTTCCCCAGCGCCCCCGATCACCCCCGCACATCCCCGGCGATGGCGATGGCAATGGTGGCGGCGATGGTGGTGGCAACGGTGAAAAGAGGAAAAAAAAGGGGGGAAAGATGATGAAAAGGCGGATAAAAGATAGGTGAAAGAGGGGGAAAAGCGCCGGGGGTTTTGCCGCAGGGTTCCTGCATTCACTTTCGCTGAGAGAACATAGGCCGCCCGGAGGACGAAAACCCTCTTGGGCGCAAGGGATAGGAGGGGCGCGTGTCCACCGCAGGTGGACTTGCGTTCCCGAAGCGTGGCAGCCGGAGGCTGCCTTAGCGGAGGGAAGGGAGCGCGGCCGCCGCAGGCGGCCTTGGCGGAACCCTGGCAACCTGCGGTTGCCTTGATAGCCTGAGTTTTTTGCGGCAAAGAAGCGCCGCTTTACGGCGCATTGAAGAGCAAAAAATGCGCAAAAAATGACTGAAGAAAAGTAAATCCATCCGCCCTGGGCTTTGCCGGAACCGCGCTTGCATTAGCAATAGCCCCATGCTAGGCTTTTTAGGATGAAAAATGTTGCCCGGCTGGCGCTTTTTTTCACTATTTCCTTTGCCGCTGTCTTCATTTCGGCCGCCCTTGTCCATTTTTTGCGTATACGGATCGATGTAATCCGCTCCATGCCCCCCCAAAATGGACATCTTGGGGTGGAATTGCTGGCGGCGTTCCGCTGGGCCCTGCCGGTTTCCCTTTATTCCTCCCTGCTTTTCAGCCTTAGCTACACGGTAAGACGCCGGATCTTCGCCCCCGTGGCTATGCTTTGCCTTTTTATCCTGGGTTCCGCCATTTGTCTGGGCGTTACCGTGGGGGCGGAAGGCTTTTCCCGGCTTGCGGAGTACTTTGCCCCCTCAAAATCCCTGGGAAATCCCGGCCTTATCCTGACCCAGGCGGACAACGCCATCGTGCTTATCAAGGACCCTTCGGATCCCTGGGGGCCGCGGGTAGCGTCCATTCCCGGCCGGCCCCTGCTCTACCAGGAACTGCCCCGGGGACCGGACAACAAGCCTATCGGTCTGCCTCCCATTCCCTTCAGGACCGGTACGGCCTGGATTCTGCAAAGTTCTATTATCGATTTTTCCCTTGTAAGCGGGGAACTGGTACGCCGTTTTGCCTCCCCCGGGGGAATCCGGCCCTTCCTTATCTATACCTGCGCCCTGGTCTTCTTCCTTGTTTCCCTGCGTTTTGCCCTGGGTTTGAGTAACTGGCCGCTGGCTAATCTCTTTTTGGGGGCCCTCCTTTTCCGGGCCATCCTGACCATGGAGGTCTTTTTCAGGGACCCGGAAACGGAGAAGATTCTGGACAGTCTGTTGGGGGGCCTTATTCCTCCCCTGTATATCACCCCTCTGATCTTCCTGTTCCTGGGTTTCCTGGTTTGTCTTTATACCTTCCTGAGTTTTCTAGCCCGGAGAAAGGATACCTATGAAAGCTAAAAAGGAGATCCTGCTTGCTCCCCCGGCTTTGTTTGTGTATTACATGCTGGCCTCCTCCCTGGTAATCATGGGTTTCCGCTCTTTCTTTCCCAGCCAGGAAGCGCCCCTTGCCATTTTTTCCCGGGACTGGCGGTTTACCCTGGGAATTTTGGAAATCCTTTCCCTGTTCCCCGCCCTGGCCTTTAGCGCCCTGGTTTTTCCCTTTGGGTTTCGGATCTACTACAACGAGTACAAAAGTTTTTCCCCCCATTTTCTGGATCAGTTCAGGGGGACCATGATCACCGCCATCCTGGCCGCCATTGTTTATGCCCTGCTCTTCTTTCTGGTTCAGCCGGTATTCCAGGATAAGCGGATTGATATGACGTACCGGGGCAATATGTACCGCCTGGCCCGGGACCTGGCCGCAGACCGGATTGAGCAGGGGGCCTGGGAGTCGGCGGCCGGATTCCTGCGTATCGCCGGGCATATCTGGCCCTACAGCCCGGAACTTACGGGAATTCGGGAAAAGACCGAAATCGAACTGGAAGCAAGGCGGATCCGAAGGGAGGGGGAAGAGCGGGCCGCCCTGAATGAGGCCAGGGACAGGGATCGCCGGGCCAGTCCGGCTTTCCAAAACCGCGGCATCCCCCAGATAGCGTCTCCCCTTTCCCCGGAACAGCGGCAGCCCCTGAATACCCCGGAAGCCCTGGATATGGCCGCCGCGGCCATGCAGGAAGAACGTTACTATGATGCCCACTGGCTTGCGACCCTGGGTACACAGCTTGCCCGGACAGGGAGCCCGGAGGCGGCCGCCGCGTCAAGAGCCGCAGCCCTGGCCTGGGACAAGATTTCTTCCCTGGCCCCCAATACGCGGGAAACGGAACTCTACGACCGCTTTAAGCTTAAGCAGTCCGGTTACGAGGCCATGGTGGCGGAGGACTGGATCAGGGCCTATTACATCTTCCGGGAACTATCGGAACAAAGCCCCGGCGATCCCGATGTCCGGAATTTTCTTCTAAAAAGCGAAGAGGGCATCCAAAGCATTGCCTTTTTTACCGATGAACTGACCCGCGGCGCGGGGAGCATCATAACCAACGCGGTTTTTTCCCTGCCCTACCAGCCTTTGGGGGGCGGGGCGGGGCGGGGAATCATCCGGTTCACCTCGATTTCCCTGCACCAGGACTTTGGCTACGGCCTGGGGGTCGAATTTATCTGTTTTGACAGCGAAAACCTGCCGGAAACCCGTTTCCAGGCCCCCTACGCCAAAATTATACCCATGACCCTGGGGGGGCGGCCCCGGGTGGTGGTATTGATGCAGACCTTGGATCGTAACGATGGAAACCGGCGCTGGGAGCCGGTGTGGAGTTCCCTGGAAAACCCCGCCCGCCGTCCCCTGCCCGCCGTGGATAAGCCCGGGGCCCAGGGGGGCTTTCTCCGTTCAGTCATCGGGGACAACCAGTTAATGCTGGATCTGGACTTTGAGAGCTTTGTCCTACTCTGCTATACCTGGCGCGGCCTGGCGGCTCCCCCCGGTTCAACGGACTATATGCCGCCTCTGGACGGATTCTCCCTGGGGGATCTCCTTGCCGGGGCCCGGGCCCTAAGCCCCTACGGTTATGTGCCCCAGGTCTTTGAGGCGGAGATCATCTACCGGCTCTGCGAACCCCTGTTTTTCCTGCCCATGGCGATTATCTTTATCATTGCCGGCTGGCGGTTCCGGGCTCTTTCCCATGCCCGGCTTGTCTTTGTTCCCATGCTTTTCATATTGCCCCTGATTTTCTATGGGCTGCTCTACTTTTACCGGCACATCCTTAACATTCTGGGCGTTTTTTCGGTGCTGAACCTGGGCTTCTCCCTTACCCTGATCATCTACTGCCTTGGCGCGGGGATTCTCTTTGTCCTTTCTCTTATCGTTTTTGTGTCCCAGCATAGCTAACAGCCAGACATGATTCAAACTGAGGATTTTTTTACTTTGGGCGCATTTCCGGCCCTGCGGGCCGGAAACCGGGCTATCCGCTTGTATCTTTTTTGCCTGCGGCAAAAAAGGATACCGCTTCTATCCCTTGCGCTGCTCAACGCACTTTGTGCGTTGAGCTGGGGAGTTTCGCTTTGCGAAGTTTCGCGTTTAGGGCAGCCCTTTTGGAGAAAAACCGGTCAAGGCCCGGTTTTTCCACTAAATTTCAAGGCAGCTGTTCCAAAAACTGAAGTTTTGGAACAGCCTCGACTGAATACTAAAGGGAGAGGCTGCGATGCTGGAAAGTCAAAAGGTACGGGCCATTGCGCCGGAAATGGACCCCCTGCGGATGGGGATGGGCTGGACGGCGGAGGACCTGGGAAAGCCGCAGATTCTGGTGGAAAGCACCTTCGGCGACAGTCATCCGGGGAGCGCCCACTTGCTGGGCCTGGTGGAACGGGTGACGGCCGCGGTGGGGGCTGGCGGCGGCAGGGGGGCCCGCTACTTTGCCACGGATATTTGCGACGGCATGGCCCAGGGTCACGACGGTATCAACTACTCTCTGGCAAGCCGGGACACGATCTGCGCCCTTATCGAGATCCACGCCAGGGCTACCACCTTTGACGGGGCGGTGCTGCTTTCAAGCTGCGATAAGGCGGTCCCCGCCCACCTGATGGCTATCGGGCGGCTCAACATTCCGGCCATCCTGGTGCCCGGCGGGGTCATGGACGCGGGGCCGGAGCTTCTTACCCTGGAACAGATTGGGACCTACAGCGCCATGGAACGGCGGGGGGAGATTACCGGGGAACAACTGGACTACTACAAGCAGCACGCCTGTCCTTCCTGCGGGGCCTGTAGTTTTATGGGGACCGCCTCTACCATGCAGATCATGGCGGAGGCCCTGGGGCTGGCCTTTCCCGGCAGCGCCCTTTTGCCCGCCCTGGGCGGCGATCTGCGGGACGTGGCGGCCCGGGCGGGGGAGCAGATCGTCCTCCTGGCCCGGCAGGGGCTTAAGGCCCGGGACATCGTGACCGCCCGGAGTTTTGAAAACGCAATCCTGGTCCACGCGGCCATCTCCGGCTCCTCCAATTCCCTGATCCACCTGCCCGCCATTGCCCGGGAATTCGGGGTGGAACTGGATGCGGAGAGCTTTGACCGTATCCACCGGGGGGCCCGCTACCTTTTGGACATCCGCCCTGCGGGAAGGTGGCCGGCCCGGTACTTCCACGCCGCCGGGGGGGTCCCCCGAATCATGGAGGAGATCAAGGACCGGCTGCACCTGGACGCCCTGACCATTACCGGTAAAACCCTGGGGGAAAATCTGGAGGAACTGCGGCGGAGCGCCTACTACGAAGACTGCGAGCGGGATTTGCGGGAATCCTCCGGCCGGGCGGGGCTTAGTATCAGCCGCACCGATGTTATCCGCGGCATTGACAAGCCCATGGGCAGCGACGGCGCTATCGCGGTCCTGAAGGGGAACCTGGCGCCGGAGGGGGCGGTGGTAAAACATTCGGCGGTCCCCAAGGAAATGTTCCACGCCGTCCTGCGGGCCCG
>JAISFT010000277.1 GCA_031263435.1 Treponema sp.
GGGAATTGCCTAGGGGAGCCCTTGTAGATACCATGAAGCCATGAGCGGTTTTGTTCACCTCCACGTCCATTCCGATTTTTCCCTGCAAGACGCTGCGGTGTCGGTAACGAGTCTCTGCGACCGGGCGGAAGAACTGGGAATGGAATACCTTGCATTGACGGACCACGGCAACATGTTTGGGGCCATGGATTTTCTTGCGGCCTGTAAGGAAAACGGCAGGCACGAAAAGCGGAAGCGGCCTATCAAACCTATTATCGGCTGCGAGGTTTATGTGGCCCCGGGTTCCCGTTTCGAGAAGAAGGGATCGGAAAACGACAACAAGTACTACCATCTGATTCTGCTGGCGGAAAACCGGGAGGGTTACTTTAATCTGGTTAAGCTCTGCTCCAAGGGCTATACCGACGGTTTCTACTACCGGCCCCGGGTGGATGAGGAGATTCTGGCGGAATACCACGAGGGGCTTATCGCCCTTTCCGCCTGTGTTTCCGGGGAAATTCCCCGGCTGATCCAGGCGGGGGACCTGGCGGGCGCGGAGGCCAAGGCTCTGCATTACCGGGAGGTCTTTGGGGAGGGGAATTTTTACCTGGAGATTCAGGATCACGGCATTCCCTCGGGGATTCTGCGGGGAACGGCCCTTTCCCAGCGGGATATCAACAAGGCCCTGGCGGGGATTTCCGCGAAAACCGGTATTCCCCTGGTTGCCACCAACGATATCCACTACCTTAACCGGGAGGACGCACCGGCCCACGATGTGCTGCTCTGCATCGGCACGGCGAAGCTGCGGACCGAAGAACGGCGGAAAAAGTACTACGGGGACCAGTTCTACTTTAAAACCGCGGAGGAGATGGAGGCCCTTTTCCCCGAATACCCGGAGGCGATAAGCAATACGGAAAAAATAGCCCGGCGCTGCGCCCCGGATGTGCCGGAGATCAAGGTTAAGGAGCTGCCCCAATACCTGCCGGATTTTACGATACCTCCGGGCTTTGCGGACGCCGACGATTACCTGCGCCACCTGACCAGGGAGGGGCTTGCCAAACGTTACGCGGGGATGCCGGAGAAGGTGGTCAAGCAGGCCGAATACGAGCTGGATGTGATCATTTCGATGAATTTTACCGGCTATTTCCTTATTGTGGCGGACTTTATCAACTGGGCCAAGGACCGGGGTATTGCCGTGGGGCCGGGCCGGGGTTCCGGGGCTGGGTCCATCGTGGCCTATGCCCTGCGAATTACCGATATCGATCCGCTTAAATACGGGCTCCTCTTTGAACGTTTCCTGAACCCGCAGCGGATCTCCATGCCCGACTTTGACCTGGACTTCTGCAATGAACGCCGGGAAGAGGTGATTCAGTACGTGACCGAAAAATACGGCAGGGAGCGGGTGGGGCAGATTATCACCTTTGGTACTTTGGGGGCCAAGCAGGTGATTAAGGATGTAGCCCGGGTTCTGGACATCAGCATCAACGATTCGGAGATGATCACCAAACTTATCCCCAAGGACCCCAAGATTACCCTGGCCAAGGCCTTTGAAAAGGAGCCGAAGCTGCGGGAGGTGGAACAGGACCCCCGGTACACGGAACTGTTCAGCCTGGCCCGGAAGCTGGAGGGGCTTAACCGGCATTCCAGCATCCACGCCGCGGGGGTGGTGATAGGGAAATCGGACCTGGTGAACTATGTGCCCCTCTACCGGGACCATAAGACCGGGAGTGTGGCGACCCAGTACACGATGGGCTTTCTGGAACAGTGCGGTCTGGTAAAAATGGACTTTCTGGGTCTTAAAACTCTGGACCTTATCAAGCACACTGTGGAGATAATCCACGGCCGGGGGGGGGAATACGCGGCCTTCGACATAGAAAAGGTGGACGAGGGGGACCCCCGTACCTACGCCATGCTGGCGGACGAGCAGAACGAGGGGGTGTTCCAGTTTGAAAAAAGCTGGTGGAAGGAGATTCTGCGGAAGGCTAAACCGACCAGTATTGGGGAGCTGACGGCCCTGAACAGTCTGGGGCGGCCGGGGCCCATGAAGTTTATCCCCCAGTTCATCGAATCCAAGTGGAATCCCCGGCTTATCAAATACCCGGACCCCTCGCTGGAGCATGTGCTTAAAGAAACCTACGGGGTTATTACCTACCAGGAACAGGTGATGGAGGTGGCCAGGATCGTGGCGGGCTACAGCATGGGGAAGGCGGACCTGCTGCGCCGGGCTATGGGGAAGAAGAAGAAGGAGATTATCGACGCGGAAAAGGAGCCGTTCCTGGAGGGGGCTGTCAAACAGGGCTATTCCCGGGAAAGGGCGGGGGAGATCTACGATATTCTGGTCCCCTTTGCGGACTATGGCTTTAACAAAAGCCACGCCGCGGCCTACTCCATGCTCTCTTTCCGCACTGCCTACCTTAAGGCCAACTTCCCCGCGGAGTTTATGGCCGCCAACCTGACCAACGAAATCGGCAGTGCCGACAAGGACAAGCTGGGGGAGTACATCGAAGTTACCCGGAAGATGGGGCTTCCTATAGATCCTCCCGATGTGAACCGGTCGCAGAAGAACTTTACCGTGGTGGCCGGCCGTATCGTTTACGGCCTTAAGGCGATCAAGGGTATAGGGGATATTCCCGCGGAGGAGATTATCCGGGTCCGGAAGGACGGGCCCTACCAGAGTTTTATGGATTTCCTTGGCCGGGTGGATATTAAAACGGTGGGCAAGAAGGGTGTGGAACTGCTGATCGTTACCGGGGCCTTTGACACGATGGGCCAGAGCCGGGAAATTCTTCTGGGGAATCTGGAACGGGCGGTGGACTATGCCCAGAATATCAAGGATGAATCCCGGTACGGCCAGTCCAGTCTTTTTGGGGACACCGAAGAGAAGCTCTACCCCGATTTTGTCTTTGATCCCTTCCCGGAAAAGAGCCGGGAAGAGAAGCTGCAGACGGAAAAGGAATTGACGGGGTTCTACCTTTCCGGCCACCCCATGGACGGCTGCCGGGAATTCTGGGAACGCTATGTCCGGCTGGATCTGGGGAATATGGAATCCGCTGCGCCGGGGCCCTGTATCCTGATTGGAATACTTAAGGGGCTGCGGCCCATTACCAGTAAAAGCGGAAGACCTATGGCCTTTGCCGCGCTGACGGATTACCGGGGGGAGATAGACCTGGTATTTTTTGAGGATGCTTGGGTAAAGTACCGGGACCTGATCAAGGAAGACGACATTATCGCCATCAAGGGAAAGCTGGATACCAAACGGGGGAAACCCGCGGTCCAGGTGGAGGCGGTTCTGGAGGCGGAGAAGCTGAAGATCCCCGAACTGGCGGAGAATTTCTGCATCCAGCCCCTGGACAGGTACCGGGAAATTTGGCGGCAGTTTACCGGCCTGAACCTGGGGGACCTTGCAAAGGCCCCGGAAGATGAATATACCCTGGTGGGTACGGTGGCGAATCTGCGGCCTATCCAGGACAAAAACGGGAAGGCGATGGCCTTTGGAACGCTGCAGGATTACCGGGGGGAGATAGACCTGGTATTTTTCGGAAAGGTCTGGGAAAACTGCCAGGGCAAAATTGCCGGGGGGAAGCCGGCGGCCCTTAAGGGCCGGCTGGATAAGTCCAGGGAAAAACCAAATTTTAAGGTGAGTTCCGTGCTGGACCTGGAACGGCTGGAAAAAAAGACGGCAAAGATGGCGGAAAATACCGC
>JAISFT010000046.1 GCA_031263435.1 Treponema sp.
TTGAATATTTTACTTTTATGTGGTATTATCTATACTATATAAGTATCTGTCTTATAAAAGACAGGTAATAAACATTAACTTGCTATGTAAGGGGGTTATGACATGATAAGGAAATTAGGTTTGCCCGCGGCTATGGTCCTTGGCGCCATCCTGCTGGCTTCTTGTGATGGTTTTTTTACCAATTCTCTGGGAGAGAAATGGGCGCGGGATACCAGCACGATTGAGGTCAGCGCAAAAAACGTAAAAAACCTGCTCAAGGAATCCAGGGGGGATACCAAGGCTTCCAAGGGGATTCTGGATAAGATCGCCGAGGAGTTGCAAAAGAGTGGCCCTAATTCCACTCTACAGGTCGCAGCGATTACCGCGGCCAACCAGGCCTCCGGTCTGGGTGAACTGGTCTTGGAAAACATTGGTACAGTCCTGGAAAACGATGTAGGCGATAATGCCTTTGATGGCCTGCTTGGTGATATTCAAGAAAAGGCAGCGGCAAATGAGATTAAGGATATCGGGAAGAAAGTAGAGGAGAGTTTAGGGCCGGCTGTAACTACTGGGAATAAACCTGAATTCAAGGATGATCTTGTTAAGGATGTTCCCGACGCAGAACTTGCCCAGCTTGCCTTGGTCTTGGTCCTGGCGGAATCGGAAAAATCGGGTGGAACCTTTAAGGACTACATAACCACTTGGGAGGGCAAGGATTTAGATGGTACGGATTTGACAGATTCCGAAAGGATCATCGGCGCCATCGCCAATGAGTTTGTAGACAATCGTCCCGGCAGTGATCTGGGTTCGATGATCTCGGAACTTTTGAAGAGCAACTAAGGAGGGAGATAATGAAAAAGATTGTAATTTCAGTTGCGGTGCTGCTGTGTCTTTCCTCCGCTCTTTTTGCGGAAGACGTAAACATGGCCCCGCTCAGCTACGGTTCCACTGCCGGTAATGCTCTGGGGGGACCCCATGTGGCCTACACGGATGACATTTATTCCCTGTTTGTAAACCCCGCGGCCCTGCAGTGGGCCAACGAGAGGATGATCTTCGATTTTACCTTCTCCTTTATTGGGCCCTTTGACAAACTGTTGGAAGAAAAAACCATGGACGACATAAAGGGTATCATGAACGCCATGGAGGAGGATGACAGCAGCGCAATGGCCAAGTCCTTTTCCGCCCTTACCGATCCCAATACCGGTATTGCTGCGGGTGGAAAGCTTCCTATTGGCTTTGACATACGAGGACCCCTCAGTTTTGGGTATACGGCCAACGGTCTGGGCATCGGTCTTTTTTCCCGGATCTTTATGGATACCCGAATCATCGGAACCAGCATTGATGCCAATGTATACGCGGACTTAACCTTACCCTTTGGTATGTCCTTTAACATCCTCAAGCTTAAAAACCACGAACTTTCCACGGGTTTTGTGCTTAAACCCTTTGCCCGTGTATGGGTAAACAAGGATATGAGCGCCTTGGATCTTATGGATTTGGATAGTATTAATCTTGACGTACCCGTTATCGCCGGCGCTGCAAGCGATCTGGGGCTTATGTACCGGTTCAAAAAGGATCTGGTCGCAGGCCTTACCGTCAGCGATGTCTATACCTTTGGGTATCAGGTAACCAATCTGAACAGCCTTTTGGATATGGAAGGGAGTTCCGACTCTTCTGATGTGGTATACCGGGTGCCCTTTGGGATTAATCCGGGGGTTGCTTATACCTTCCGGCCCAGCAGCTTCTGGAAGACTCCCAAATTATTCCAGTCTTTCTATACGGCCGTCATGTTTGACTGGGCAAATGTGCAGAATGTCTTTACCTGGAACGACCGTGAACACCGGAATCCCCTGCTGGACATGGGCCTTGGGGTGGAGGTCGGACTGTTCAGCTTCCTTAAATTCCGGGCCGGGATTCATGAACTGCTGCCCTCCGTCGGCTTTGGTCTTGAACCCTCTGTTTTCAAGCTTAACTTTGCGATATACGGCAAGGAGCTTGGAAGCGAGCCGGGCGTAAACAGCACCTTGGGCGCCGATTTAAGCATTACCTTCCGGCCAAACACGAAAAAGAGGAACTGGGTGTGGACCCAGCCTATTGTAAAATAGGCGGCGGATCTTAAAACAAGGGCGGCGGGTTTACCCGCCGCTTTTTTTATGCCCCTGATTATATCATAATGTGTCTATTATGCGGCCCTTCAAAATGTTTTTGACCGCCGGGACAAAACCTCCGGCGCTGATCCCGGCCCTGATGTTCCTTGTCCTGCTTCCCTTTAACAGCGGGGCCCAAAATTCACAAAACGGTTTCCCATCCCTTATACCGGACAGCCGGGCGCTGGAATTCGCCCGTGGGGGGGATGATTATTCCTGGGAGGATCTGGCGGAAATGGCCCTGTGGGCATCGGCACAGGGGATACCGGCGCCGGCAAACCAGCGGACACCGCGGGTTTCGCCAGCATCCCGGAGTTATACCGGTATTCTCCGCGGGGCGGTGGAGGAACTGCGAACTGAGCTTACAGGGATGGATCCCCGGAGCCGGGGTGACTATATCCTCGCCTATATGCACCGTACATTGCTCCGTTCCTATTCGGCCTTCCAGACCCGCCTGGATACTCTCCTTTCCAACGGGACGTATAACTGTGTATCCTCCGCAGTACTCTACCTTATCCTGGCGCAGTCCCAGGGGCTTGGGGTCCGGGGCGTAGTTACGAGGGACCATGCCTTTGTTACGGTGGTCCAGGGGGAGGATTCCTGGGATGTGGAAACTACCAACCCTTATGGCTTTGATCCGGGTAACCGCCGGGAGTTTCAGGACCAGTTTGGAAAAGTTACCGGTTTTACCTATGTACCCGCCCGGAATTACCGTGACCGGACCGATTTGAGCCCCCTGGAATTGGTTTCGCTGATTCTTCACAACCATATCGCCGATACCGAACAACGGCGCCGCTACGATGTATCAGTCAGTATAGCCCTGAACCGGGCAAGCCTGCTGGCCGGGAGAAGAAATCCCGCGATTTCGGCTTTTTTTACTGACCCGCAGAAGGACCTGCGGGACCGGATTCTTAACTACGGCGCTTCGCTGCTCAACGCCGGTAAAGAGGAAGAGGGTCTGCGCTGGGCCGTATATGCGGATTCCTGTTTTACCGGCGCCGGAGGGGAAGACGATCCCCGCTGGCAGAACTATATCAACCTTCTGGCTTCCAACCACACGGTTAAACTATGCAGGGCCGGACGCTTTACCGAGGCGCAGGGTTTCCTTGCGGATACCAGATCCCTGCTTGATCCCGCTGAGTACCGCAGGCTGGAAATTATGGTTGTCGAGACGGAACTTGCCGCGCTGGCCAACGGCATTAAACAGGCTGCCGATGCTGTAAATGTTATGGCCCGGCTTGAGGAAGCGGAAACCGCGGGACTTGTATCGGAGAGCCGGGCCCGGGAACTGCGGGATCATGTATCCCTTTGGCGTGCCACGGATTTTCACAACCGTTTCGCCGGCGCCTTTAACCGGCGGGATTATTCCGGGGCCCGCGGCATTTTGGATGAGGCTTTGACAGAATTCCCCACCAACCGCCGGCTTCTCGGCGACCGCAGCACCCTGGAAAGGGCGCTTGCCCCGCGCTGACAGCTTGTAATACCCTGAAGAAAATGAGTGGGGGTAGCGGAATAACAAACGCTTGCGTGTTTGTTATTTTCGGAGTTTTGCGGGACCGCAAAACTCCATGCGGAAAAAAAGCAAGCGTTTTTATGGAGCGAGGGGGAGCAGCGTCAAAAAAGGCTTATTATGGAGCCAAAAATTTTGATACTTTGAAATCAATGCGCTCCCCCCCTTAACGCAGCTTTCTCCGCATTTTGCGCCGGTTTTTTTTGGCATCGTTCCGATCTTCGCGGATCTTCCCGCTGTCGTCATTTTTTCCGGTTTCAGGATAAACCCGGATGGGTTCCCGGTCGGGCAGACGGGCGGCAACGATAAGCCACAGGCAGGCGAGAAATATTTCCAAAAAGGAGAAAAGCTGCCCGGCAGAAAAACTAAACAGCGGGTGGGCGGCGGCAGGCGGCAGGACGCTTTTAACAAATTCGAAACGGTAGCCCAGGTGTTCATCGGGTTCCCGAAAATATTCAACAAAGACCCGCATGATTCCGTAGATCACAAAATAAATACCGAAAAGAAAACCCTTATAGGGTTTTTTATTGCGGATTGCCCAGGTAATGGCCCAGGCCAGGACCCCCTCAAGCAGGGCCTCGTAAAGCTGGGAGGGATGGCGGGGCAGGTTGACCAGGCCGTTGGGATTGGTTATGGGGATGCCGGCCTTTTCGGCTATTTCCTGTACCCAGCTTTCCCGGGCAGGATATGGCGTGGCGTGGGGGAAAATCATCCCCAGGGGGCCGGCAGTGGCCCGGCCGTACAGTTCCCCGTTGATAAAATTGCCAAGCCTGCCGAAGGTATAACCCAGGGGGATACTGGCGGCAAACATATCGCCAATTTCCCTGGGGTCAAAGCGTTTGTACAATGCATACGTGATAATGCCGAAGGTACCGCCGATGGCGCCGCCGTGATAACTCATTCCCATAAGGCCGGTAAAGCGGCCGTCCCGGAAGGGCCAAAAAATGAGCCAGGGCTGCCGGCGGTAATAGTCATCGCTTTCGTACACGAGGGTCGAGAAGATCCGGGCCCCCAGAATCAGACACAGAATACAGTAAACAAACATGCCGTAAAGATTGTCGTCGCTCATGGGGAAATGCCGTTCGCGGACCTGGCGCCGGTAGAGGAAATAGGCGATCCCAAAGGCGACGATATACATCACCCCATACCATCGGATGGGAAGGCCGGGGATGATTTCCGGTTTAAGCCACGCAGGAAAGGGTATTGCAAGGGGCATAGGGGCATAATAACATAATGAAGAACCGGAAAACTACGGGGGTCTGCCATGATTACCATTGATTACGCACAGCACAACGGGGAAGTTGAAAAGCTTCTGGCCGCGGCGAAAGAGGGGAAAAATGACCGGGTGTTGATGGAAATATCCTGCAACCCCAGGATGATCCTCTCCGATCCTGAACTTAACTCCGGGGGGATTGGCTTTCAGGAATACATGGAAAATCCCATGACCATGCTTGAGATTCAGTCCCGGTTCCAGGAATACGCTGCCGATTATCTTGTCTGGGACAAAAAGATGGGTTTTTCCGGCTGCGATGGCGTTTTTCCCTATGCCGACAGCCATAATGTGGCCGAGGCCGACTACTTTGGCAGTGAAGTAGTCTACCACGGAACAAGTTCTCCCGGAACCAGGCCTTCTCTTGATGAATCCGGCAAGTACGCATTTATCGAAAAACCGTTCCCCGAAATTAACCGCGGTCTTATGGGCAGGGCTGTGGACTTTACCGCTTATTTCGAGGACCAAAAAAGGAAGGGCTGGACCTACAAGGGAAAGCCCATAGGCGGTATCGGTAAGCCCTGCATGGGCACCGATGGTCCTTTTACCGTGGGCTGCTGCCTTATGGGGGCCACGGAACTCTGTATTGCCCTTTACGAGGAACCTGAATTTGTCCGGGATTTTCTTGGGTACATTACCGACGCCACGATTGCCCGTATCAAATATTTCCGCCGCCTTTACGGTGAAAACGAAAAAACAGAAAACTTTGGCTTTGCCGACGATAGTATCAGTCTGCTTTCGGTAAAGGACTACCGGGAGCATGTTTTGCCTTTCCACAAAAAACTTATCCGGGAGCTGTCATATAAAGGGGATGACAACAGCATACACCTCTGCGGAAATGCGACCCATCTTTTCAAAACTCTGGTGGATGAACTTAACATCACCAGTTTTGATACGGGCTTCCCGGTACGTTTTGGTGAGTTGATCCGGGATCTGGGGCCGGATATTGGTATATCGGGGGGTGTCCATGTGGACATACTCCTCCGCGGCGACACTGGGGAGATCCGCGCTGAAACAAAACGTATCCTGGAAGAGGTAAAACACCTTACCCGCAAATTCATTATCAAGGAGGCAAACAATCTTTCACCCTGTACCAGGCCCGAAAGCCTCCTTGCCATGTACAACGCGGTCAAGGAATACGGCAGTTACGAATGAACAGGGATCGGCGGTTTACTCAGGATAAACGCATAGAAATTTTTTTTCTGTACCTGCGTTTGCCCTGGGGTTGTCAGGCACCGCTTCGGCGATAGCCGGCCGGCATGGATGCCGGCATTAACAATTTCCTGGGTTTTGCGAAGCAAAACCCAGAGCTCAAAAATGGCATGGATGCCATTTTTGAAAGGCGAAAGCCGAAGGCTTTCGCCCGCGCAAGGGATTGAAGCGGTATCCTTTTTTGCCTGTGGCAAAAAAGATACAAGCGGAAAGCCCGGTCCGGCCGCAGGCCGGATGCGCCCAAAAAACAAAACAACCCT
>JAISFT010000126.1 GCA_031263435.1 Treponema sp.
GAGCGTGTTATGTCCACATTGGCGGGTAGATTGCAGAGTATCAGAACAAGGACCGGCGGGTTCCGGACAAGCGGAGGCTGGGAACAGGGAACGGGGGCCCCGGACTATGTAAAGCACGGGTATACAGCGCCCGGCGCAGCAAACCGGCGGATCCTGGGGGAACTTGGTTTTGCGGTCCGGCTCTTCGAGGCATCCGGGCAGGCCGGGGGTGGGGCTGCGGAACCCGGTTTTGGCACGGCCATCGGGAAGGCCCTGGACATCCTCGAAAAAAGTCTGGAGACCCAGGGGGTCCTGAGCGGGGACGCCTGCGCGGAGGCCGAAAGGGCCATTTTGCCCCTGGGAAAGGCCGCAAAGGAATACACGGTCCTCTTCGCCTCCCATGCCCATATCGACATGAACTGGATGTGGAGCTGGCAGGAAACGGTTCAGGCCGCCCTTGCCACCTTCCGTACTATTCTTCACCTGATGGACGAATATCCGGACTTCACCTTTTCCCAGTCCCAGGCATCCTGCTACCACCTGGTGGAAACCTACGACCCCGAACTGATGGAGGCCATCAAAAAACGCATAAAGGAGGGGCGCTGGGAGGTAACCGCGTCCGCCTGGGTGGAAACCGACAAGAACATGCCCAACACCGAGTCCCTGCTCCGGCATATCAGGTACACCAAAAATTACCTCTGCTCCGCCTGGGGGGTGGACCCCGCGGGCCTTACCATTGATTTTTCCCCCGACACCTTTGGCCACAGCGCCAATATCCCCGAAATAGACGCCTACGGCGGGGTAAAGTACATGTACCACTGCCGGGGGCTTGAGGAAAAACACATTCTGTACCGCTGGCGCTCCCCCTCGGGGGCGGAGCTTATCTGCCAGCGGGAACCCTACTGGTACAACCGGGGCATTCAGGATGAGATTGCCTTTGACACCCCGGATCTGGCCAGGGACTGCGGCGGCCTTAAAACATCCCTTATCGTGTACGGCGTGGGGGATCACGGCGGCGGTCCCACCAGGCGGGACATTGAGACGATCCTTGAACTTAAAGAATGGCCGGTATACCCCACGCTGCGCTTTGGAACCTTTACCGAATATTTCAAGGCCGCCGAAACGGTGCGGGACAAGCTTCCCCTGGTGGACAAGGAAATTAACTTTGTGTTTACCGGCTGCTATACTACCCAGAGCAGGATCAAGATGGGGAACCGGCACGGCGAGGCGGCCCTGCTGGACGCGGAAGCCCTGGACGCCATGAGCAAGACCCTGACGGGCAAGCGCTACCCCGCGGAAAAGCTGGAGCAGGTATGGCAGAAGCTCCTCTTTAACCACTTCCACGATATTATCACCGGGTCCTGTGTAAGGGACAGCCGGGATTACGCCATGGCGAATTACGCCGAGGTTCAGGCGGTGGCCGGGACGGCCCGGGAAAAGGCCGGTCTGTGCCTGGCCGGGGAAATCGACACCACCATGATACCGGCCGGGCCGGAACCGGGGACCGGATCGGGAACGGGACCGGAGTTGGGAACCAGATCGGAGGGCGCCGGCGCGGGCTACGGCCTTGAGTCCTTTAGCGGGATTCCCAGCCCCGAGCGGGGCCGCGGGGCGCTGCGCATCTACCATGTGTTCAACTCCGGCGCCCATAAACGCCGGGAAACGGTGGAATTTACCCTTTGGGACTGGGATTACAGCCTGGACCGGGTGGAAGTAAGCGATTATTCGGGCAGAGCCCTGCCCTTCCAGGTCTTGGACAAGGAACCCCTTACCTACTGGGATCACCGGTATGTCCGGTTTATCGCCCAGGTTGAGGTCCCCGCGGGGGGCTACACTACGGTGGTACTGCGGGAAAAAGCGTATACCAGTGTATCCCTGTTAAACAGCCGTGATCCCCGGATTGAGGCGCCCCTGGGCCCCCTCGTTCTGGAAAACGACTTTCTCCGGGCGGAATTCGATCCGGCCTCCGGCGCCCTCCGTTCCCTGCGGGACAAGAAAACCGGCAGGGAAAAGATCGCCGCCGGCGCTTCCGCGGGGCTTGTCCTTACCTGGTCCGAAAAGCGGACCAATAACGCGTGGCTCATCGGCCGCAGGGTTGGACAGGAATCGCTTTCCCGGCCCGTCAGGATCAGTCCCCTCGGCGGTTTCAGAGGCTTCAGCGGGAAGGATTCCCTGCGGCAGGGTTTTGAACTTGAACAGGAGGTCCTGCGGTCCCGCGTAAAGACCGAGATCTTCCTTGACAAGGATGCCAGGGCCATCGCCTACCGCTTTAACGTGGCCTGGAACGAGGCCGCGGAGGATTACCCGCAGGTGCCGGTCCTCTGCTTCTCCGTACCCCTGGGCGCCGAACCCGACGCCTACCAGTCCGATGTGCCCGCGGGGGTCCAGCGCCGCCCCGGTTCCTTCCAGGACATTCCGGGCCTGCAATACACGGCCGCGGTCAAGGACGGGGAAGCCCTGGCCCTGGTTACGGACTCAAAGTACGGTTACCGCGGCTGCGAAGGGGTCTTAAGCGCCACCCTGATCAACACCGCCTCCAACCCCGATCCCTACCCCGAGCGGGGCGAGCATGCCATAAAGCTCTGGGTAGCCCTGGAAACCGCGGAACCGAAGACCCTTTCCGAAGCGGCGGAGGATCTGTGCCGCGGCATGTGCGTCATCTCCGGCGGCAGGCATCCGGGCAAACTGCCCCCCGCGCAGGAACTGCTCCGTTTGGACGCGGCTTCTACAGTGCTGAGTTCCACGGGCCTTAGCGCTGAGGGCGCGCTTTTGGTAAGGGTCTATGAAACCTCGGGCAAAAAGGATTCGGTTACCCTTACGGCCCCCTCCACCATCAGATCCGCCGAACTGGTTGACCTGGACGGTAAGGTGATACGTCCCCTTGAACCCAGGGGCAATGCCGTATGTTTTGAGATTGCCGCCTGGAAGATAGGGGCGGTAAAAATAGTCCTTGCGTAGACACCGTTGATTCCTGCGCCGGCGCGCAGGAATCAACGGGGACATATCAACAGAGATCAACAGAGGAGTTTTGCTATGGAAATAAACAGAAGCCGCAGGAACAGCCCCGCCGATCTGGTAAACCCCTACATCGGGAGCATATCGCACCTGCTTACCACCGTTATCCCGGAGGTATTTGTACCCTACAGTTATATCCGGGCCTTCCCCCTGGGCGAAGGCTGTGTAGACCGGTACTGTAACGAAGAGGTCCTGGGCTTTCCCCTGGGCGCCGCGTCCATCATGCCCGGCAGGGGGGGCGATTTTGAAAATACGCTGGACCATTCCCGGGAATGGTGCCGCTGCTTCAAGAATGAGCTGATCCTTGAAAAATACGGGATCAGGGCCGAAATGACCGCGGCCCGGCACTGCCACCTGTACCGTTTTACCGGGGCCGACGGGCTCAGGGTTTCGGTCCCCGCGGGCGGGACCATCGAAGC
>JAISFT010000146.1 GCA_031263435.1 Treponema sp.
GCGGTAGGCACCACTTATCACAAACTCAACAAAGATAAGAAGGCCGGCAACGCCTGGGGGGATTGGGACCCCAAGAAATTCACCGTGGAAGATTCGGCCTTTGGGTTTATCGTGATGAAAAACGGGGCGACGATTATCCTCCAGTCCAGTTGGGCATTGAACACCACGGAGGTCCGGGAGGCGGTAACGACCCTCTGCGGCACCAAGGCCGGGGCGGATATGCCCAAGGCGGGGAATTTGGTGATCAACGGGGTGAAAAACGGCAGGCAGTACACCCTGAGCCCGGCGGAGGGCGGGGCGGCGGCCTTCTACGAGGGGCAGACCGTTAAGGACACGGATCTGGAGGCTCAGACCTTTGCCAAGGCCATCCGGGGGCAGGGGAAGCTCTATGTCCAGCCGGAAGAGGCGGCGGTGGTAACTCAGATTCTGGAGGGGATCTACGATTCCGCCAGGACCGGGAAGCCCCATTATTTCTAAAATTTTGTTCGCAGGCGGGAGCCGGGACGTTACGGTAAAAACTGCCGGCCGCTCCGGTGTAAGGGGGCGGTCATGTGCAGCGAACGGCTCTATTATGACTATGAATCGGCGGAACCTCTTCAGGCGGAGATTCGGGAAATACGCCCTCTGGGGGACCGGACGGCTGTTCTGCTGGATAAGACTATCTTCTACCCCGAGGGGGGCGGCCAGGACGCGGACCGGGGCAGTATCAACGGGGTTCCCCTGCTGGATGTGAAGGAGGCCCCCGGGCTTGCCGGGGAAACGGAGATTCTGCACCTGATCGCCGGGGACCTGCGGCCCGGTCCGGCAACGTTGATCCTGGACAGCCGCCGCCGCCGGGACTTTACGGTACAGCACAGCGCCCAGCATCTGCTTTCCGGGACCATCCTGCGCCTTACGGGAAAGCATACCGTTTCCATGCGTCTGGGCGCGGAATTCGACACCATTGATGTGGACGCCCCGGAGCTTCCGGCGGATATTCTGGTCCGGGTTGAGGACGCGGTAGCGGACGCTATCGAAGCCGATGCGCCGCTGGTGATCCACCTGTGCCCCCCGGAGGATATTACGCGGTTCCCCCTGCGCAAAGTTCCGCCCCAGGGGGAAGAGGTAATCCGGGTGGTGGAAATCGCCGGTCATGATTTTTCTCCCTGCTGCGGCACCCATTGTAAATCTACCGGGCAGATAGGAATACTGCGGATCCTGGGGACTGAACGCTACAAGGGTATGACCCGCGTTACCTTTATCGCCGGCCGCCGGGTGCTTGCTGAAAGCCGCCTTCTAAGGCAGAACGGGGAAACCATTTCCCGGGCCCTTAAGGTTCCGGTAACGGAGACCGGCGCGGGGGTTCTTGCCCTGCTGGAACGGAACGCCGCCCTGGAGCGGGATCTGAAGGCCCTGCAAGAGGCGGCGGCGGAGCAAAAGGCCCAGGCCCTGATCGCCAGGGCGGCTCTTGCTGACACAAATGGTTCCACCGGGTCTCCCATTATCACCGAACTGTATGACGCGGATTTTGATGAGGTCCTCCGTATTGGCAGGGCGGCGCAGAAGAAGACAAGTGCCATACTCCTGCTTGCCTCCTGTGGGGAACATAAATTCGCCGCCTTCTGTTCCGGCAAGGGAATAGATCTGCGGGTCCTCCTTAAAACCGCTATGGAGGGGCACGGCGGCAAAGGCGGAGGGGGGGCGGGTTTCTTTCAGGGGCTGTTTGAAACTACCGCCGCGCTGGAAAACTTTCTTAGTGATGTGATATGATCTAGCTGTGGCAAGACAAAGGGTATACCGCCGGGCTTCCGGCAGAAGGCAGACGCAAAAAAGAAAAAAAGCGAAAATTCCCTCCGGTCTTGTTTTTTGGACCGCCTTTTTAATCCTTATCGCCGGTCTTTTCTTTATTAACCGGGACCACATTAGGGAGAGTCTCGAAAAGACCCATCTTCTGGAACGAATCATTCCCCAGCCTTCCGCCGGGGAACAGGATCCCGCAGAGGACCGGAATCTTGCCGTGGAACAGCCTGCGGCGCATCCGCCGGTAGAACGGGACATTGTCCCCGCCCCTGTTCCGGAGGCCCCCGTAGTCCCGGCGGTCCCGGCGGCCCGGCCCGGCTCCACGCAAAGCACCCCCCGGCCAATCGAACAGTATACCCCGCCGCCGGCGGTTCAGGAATCCTACACTGACCGGACTCTCTATTTTATCCGTGTAGAAGATGACGGCATGATTCTCCGCAGTAAGACTACGCGCCGTTTTCCCGTGTCGGGAACCCCTCTGCAGGATACCCTGCAGTCCCTTATAACCGGCCCCGACGCGGGAGAGGAACAGCGGGGTATGAGATCGCTGATCCCGCCGGAAACCAGGGTTCTTAACGCCGTCATCGAGGGGAGTACCGCCCGCATCAATTTTAGCGAGGAATTTCAATACAACACCGACGGAATGGATGGTTTTGCCGCCCAGCTTATCCAGATTATCTGGACCGCCACGGAGTTTCCCAATGTAAAGGATGTGCAAATACTTATTGAGGGCAACAGGATCGATCATCTGGGGGAGGGCATCCCCATCTGGGGGCCCCTTAACCGGCAAAGCTTCTGAGTCTGTTTTGGTCTACTACGCCATTGTAAGCAGAGTTTACGCGCTTGCCGGGTGGAGGTTTATCCGCAGGAGGCGCAGGGCCCGGCCTGTATCCTGATCTATTTCCGCCAGGACTCCCTCCACCGCGCAGGGTCCGTCCTTGGCGCATTCCATGCGGTAAAGAACCTGGTTCCGGGCCCGGTCCAGGCAGATTGTCCTGTCCATGCCAATTACGGCGTTTGTTACGCCGGTCATGCCAAGATCGGTGATATACCCCGTACCCTGGGGCAGGATTCGCTCGTCCGCGGTCTGTACGTGGGTATGAGTACCGGCCACCAGGCTTGCCTTGCCGTCAAGGTGGTAGCCCAGGGCTTCTTTTTCCCTGGTGGATTCCGCGTGGAAGTCTACCAGGGTGATAGCTCCGCAGAGTACGGCGGGGCAGTTTTCTTTGTCGAAAACTCCCAGTTCCCCGGAAGGGGAATAGAGGGGATGCCGGTCGCCGCCACTACCCCACTGGGATTCCATAATGATGTCAAATCCCCTAAAGGGGCAGTCAATGGGGGTCATGTGTTCCCGGCCCTGAAGATTAACCACCAGGTAGGGTATCCCGGCTTTTACCAGTTTTATCCAGCCATGGCCGGGGTTCTCCGCCGGGTAATTCGCCGGCCGCAGGACCCGTTCTTCCTGACTCAGAACCGGCCAGAATTCCCGTTTTTCCCATACATGGTTGCCGGTGGTAACCACATCGGCGCCGGCCTTTAGGATACGTTTCAGGCTTGGTTCTTCCAGGCCAAATCCCCCGGCGGCGTTTTCGCCGTTAACAACGGTGAAATCCACCTGTTGTTCTCCAATGAGACCGGGGAGCCCCTGTTCCAGGACCAAAAGTCCGGGCTCGCCCACCACATCCCCTATCATCAATA
Organism: Treponema sp.; assembly: GCA_031263435.1. The sequence continues at coordinate 3,478 of JAISFT010000146.1, forward strand.
CTTTTACTGTTGCCACCCCCGTAGTATAACAGGGAACTCCCCGGCGGACAACCGGATAACCGGCCGGCCGGCCGGTCAGACAGTCTGAGTTGTAAAATCAAAGACCGCTGAGCGGTTTTTGACTCGCATACCTGGAGGGTTTCCTATGCGGGAAAGCTTTGCGTGTTAAGCGGTGGAGTTTTGCTTCGCAAAATCAAAACCGCTTTGCGGTTTTGATTTTGCGCAAGGGATAGAAGCGGAAATACCGAGGAATTGGAGCACTGGAACGTGAGAGCGTTCCACAGCCCGGTTTCCGGCGCGTCCCCTGAAGGGGGTAAGCGTTCTTTGCGCTGTGCGCAAAGAACGGAAATGAGCCCAAAAGAGGAGGATAGCTATTCCCGCGCAGTTATTCTGATTGTATGCGAAGGGTACATACCCCGCGCCTCTGGGCGTGGGTATATCCTGAGACAAATACCTTACCAAAACAACCATACCCTATCCGCTCTGCGGCGGGGTTGGTTGATTTTGCCTCTTGTAGTATTTGACTATCGTTGATATAATAAACACAATGATGAGTGTTGTTGCTATTGGTTCGGTGAATCAGCGGATTAAGCAGGTGCGGCAGGCCCTGCGGCTTTCTCAGGTTCAGTTCTCTCGTGTTATTTCGCTGTCCTCCGGGTACCTCGCCGGTGTAGAGGTTGAGAAACGAAGGGTTAATGAACGTCTTGTTAAGTTAATTTGTTCTTCTTTCAACGTGAATGAATCGTGGCTTAAGACCGGCGAAGGAGAGATGTTCAACAGGAATCCTGATGAGAACTTTACCAAGCTGATTAGTCTTTTTAAGGAACTGGATCCCAAGTACCAGGCCTACATCCTTAAGGAGATCAATCTGCTGCTTGAAATACAGGACCGGGATTACAAAGATTCTGTCCGGAGCTAAAGTCCGGCTTAATCCTTAATTTCTTAGCTCCTTAATTCTCCTTAGTCTATCCATGCCTCAAAGACCCTGGCCCAAAGACTTTGCTTAAAGGGCCTGTCTCAAGGGCCCTAGACTTTCCCGCCTCCCCTATGCTAGGTTTCACTATGGAAGCCCGCGAAAAAAGCGAAGAAAGCGAAGCCCACGAAGAAAGCCGCGTAATCTTTCAGAATATATCCCCCCTGGATCACCGCTATTCGATCTCCGAAGCTCCCCTGTACCGGGCCCTGGTACCCTGGCTCTCCGAGGAAGCCGC
>JAISFT010000147.1 GCA_031263435.1 Treponema sp.
AACGAAATATTGGCCCTGGGCTACCTGGATGACGGGGGGCTGGTGGCCCGGCTCCGGGTGACCGCCCGGGGTACGGAACACGAGGTTTTGGCGCTGATTACCGAAGACGAGGGCCCCCCCGACGTGTTTATCCACAACCACCCCTCCGGTTTTCTTACCCCCAGCGACAACGATCTTGTTATCGCGGGCCGGGCCGCGGAGGGGGGAATCGGGGCCTTTATCGTGGACAACCCGGTGGAGGAAGTCTACGTGGTGGCCGAACCCGTCAGGCGGCGGAAACTCAAGGCCCTGGAGGCGGACACGCTCTGCGCCTCCCTGGAGGAGGGGGGGACAATCGCCCGGCGGCTTACACATTTTGAGGTCCGGGAAAGCCAGCTTGAGATGATGCGCCTGGTGATCCGGGGCTTCAACGATGACGAAGTGGTCCTCTGCGAGGCGGGGACCGGGGTAGGAAAGTCCTTTGCCTACCTGCTCCCGGCCCTCCGCTTTGCCCTGGACAACGATGAGCGGATCGTCATCTCCACCGCCACCATTACCCTGCAGCAGCAGCTTTTTGACAAGGACATCCCCCTGGTGCAGGCCGCCCTGGGAGAGGCGGGAAAAAAACTAAAGGCAGTGCTGATGAAGGGCCGGGGAAACTACCTGTGCCGCCGCCGCCTGGATGACGCCTTGAAGGAAACAAATCTGGACGAGGAGGAGCACGAGGAGCTTATCCGCATAGCCGCCTGGGTGGAAACCAGCAAGTCCGGGAGCCGTTCGGACCTTTCCTTTTCCCCCCAGGAGGGAATCTGGTCCCGGGTCTGTTCGGAGGCGGAACTCTGTATGGGGATGCGCTGCCCCTGGCGGGAACTTTGTTTTGTGCTGTCCCTGCGGCGGGAGGCCGCGGACGCCCGGATTCTGGTGGTGAACCACCACCTCCTCTTTGCGGACCTGGCGGCCCGGCATGAAGGGGCGGGGTACGACAACACCGTAGTGCTGCCCCCCTATACCCGGATGATCCTGGACGAAGCCCATTCCATCGAAGGGGCGGCGACCTCGTTCTTTTCCGAGGAATTCAGCCGCCTTTCGATCCTCCGCCAACTGGGCCGCCTCTACCGGCAGCGGCAGGCCCGGCGCATGGGGCTACTCCTCAAAATCCCCGGCCTTGGCCGGAATCCCGGCCGGAACGAGGAAAAACTCGATCAGGCGGTGGAGGCCATCGACAGAATCCGTTCCATCATGGACGAACTGGACCAGGCGGCCCTGGGGGTCTGCGGGGAGGAAGGGGCCTTCAGGCTGACCTCCCCCCGGGAGCAGGCCGCCCGGCCCCTGTTCCCCCTCCTCACCGCGCTGCGAAAGGGAATTAACCACCTGGGGAATCTGATCCGGGACCTGCTGGAAGAAATCCCCAAGGATCAGGAAGACGATCCCGTAGTGTGGGAGATAGGGGCCATACTGCGCCGCCTGGAAAGCATCGGCGCCGTGTGCGACGCCTTTACGGAGTACCGGGAGCGGCCGGGGGAGGTGATGTGGCTGGAAAAACGGAGCAGGGCGGGCCGGGATTCCTGGGCCGCCTTTACCAAGACCCCCATCGAGGTGGCCACGGGCCTTAAGGAAAGCCTCTTTGAACCCGGCAGGACCGTAATCTGCTGCTCCGCCACCCTTACCATCGCGGGCAGATTCGACTACTGGGAGGCCCGCTGCGGCATCAAACTCCTCCCGGACCGGGAACCCCTCTGCGGAATCTTCCCGTCCCCCTTTCCCTATGCGTCCAGCGTATTGCTGGCGGTTCCCCATAACGCCCCGCTGCCGGAGGAAAGCGGCTACCAGGACTTCGTAAACCGGGCGGTCGGCTCCCTGATCCTGACGGGCGGCGGCTCCGCCCTGGTCCTCTTTACCTCCTACCAGTCCCTGAAAAGCGCCTACGCCGCCGCGGCCCCCATCCTTTCCGGGGAGGGGATCCGCTGCCTCAAACAGGGGGACGATGACCGGAGCCGCCTGTTAAGCGACTTCCTCAAGGACACCAGTTCCGTCCTCTTCGCCACCGATTCCTTTTGGGAGGGGGTGGACGCGCCGGGGGACACCCTGCGGCTGGTGATCCTGGCCCGGCTGCCCTTCAAGACCCCCAACGACCCGGTCTTCGAGGCCCGGCGGGAGTACCTGGAACAGGCAGGGGGCAACGCCTTCATGGACCTGTCCCTGCCGGAGGCGGTGATGAAATTCAAACAGGGCTTCGGCCGCCTCATGCGCCGCTCCGACGATCACGGGGTGGTGGCGGTGCTGGACAGCCGGGTCCTGAAAAAACGCTACGGGGAATTTTTCCTCCGGTCCCTGCCGGAAACCCGGACCAGCTTTGCGGAGTTCGACAACCTGCTCCTGGACATGGAACAGTTCCTCTTTTCCCGGTCCCGGTAGCCCTCCGGGCCTTCGTTCCCGCGGCCCGGTTTTACAAAAAAGGATACACGATTAAGTATTTTCTTATCCACGGGGCCTGCCGGGGCCTACTCGCTGTCGAAGATCACCTTGCCGATGTCGAAGTTCCCGGGGTTTACTGCGGCCCGGCTTGCTGCCAGGGCCTTCTTTTCCCGTTCCAGCTCCGTAAAGTTGTAGACGGTTCTGCCGTCCCCGGCCACTTCCACTTCGGGCTGGGAGTAAACGGCCATCTCGGTGATTACCTTCTCCTGTTCCGCCTCCGCCCCCCCGGGCCCCAGGGCCGAATTGCCGATGTCGGCGGAAACCAGGCCCCGCAGTTTTTCCCAAATAACACGGAAACCTGTCTTGCGGAGGTTCCGTTTTTTTATCGCCTGATTTTCATGGTTTAGGCGGGCAAAACGCAGGGCGGGGATGATCCAAAAGAAAAAAGAAAAGATCAGCGGAACAAGCCCCAGGCCCACAAGCATAACAGAATGGGGATTCTCGGAGATCGAGGAAATCAGGGCATAGGTGATACCGTAAAGCCGGGGACTGGCCTGGAGCTGCTCAGTGGTTCTGATGATCCCCGTGCTAAAGGCCTGGTAGAAAAAATAGCCCCCAAATAAAAGATTCACCGAATTGACGATCCCAAACCAGGTGTTCATCGTTTTACTGTTGGAAGAAAAGCTCCGCAGCCGGCGCAGGGGACCCGGCCCCGCGGGTACCGCGGGTACTGCGGAACGGCGGACCCCCGGCTCGGCGCGGAGGAGGATGTCCTGGAAACGGTATACAATGGTCCCCTCTTCCGTCGCCTCCGGGGAACCGCCGAATTCGGCGCAGAAGGCCAAAATTCCCCGCTCCGCCTCCAGAGGCCCCAGACCCGTAATGGCCATATATTCCGGCAGGGAGACAAGCCCCCGGTTGGCCCCAAGGTACTCGATAAGGGCCCGCTTTTCCGTCTCCTCCGCGCCGGCATTGGGATCTTTTTCACCAAAGACAAACGAAAAGACCGCCCTGTGCAGGGGCTTTCCCTGCGGCCGGGGCGCAGCCTGCCGGTAGGAACCCGTCATGGACTTGGTAAGTTCCGAGTAGAACCAGAGCCGGATGATAATGTCAAATATGCGGGTTGCCATGAACAGACCGCCCCCCGAGCTGTTCCGGGAGCGGTTGTCGGACGACGACCCCCCGGCCATCGAAAGGACAAGGGCCGCCAGGGCAATAAGCATGAAAAGGGCAAAATAACCAAAGAGCATCACGAGAATCCAGGCCTTGAAAAGCCAGGACAGAATCTTGAGCCCCACCGAGGCGCATTTATCCAGGAAACGGCCGGCGCGGGCGCCGAGACTCCGGTAACGGCTCGTAAAGCCCCGGGGGAAATCGTAGAGTATCTCCGAAGATTCGGTTACCCTGAGCCTGCCGCGGAACTCATCCGCGGCCCGGTTTACCATCTCCCGGGCCGTGGGCAGGGGCAGGGCGGTGGCCGCGGCCAGATCCGCCGCGGTTATGCCCTTGGGCCGCCGTTTAAGAGTTGCAATTGCTTTCTGGTAGGCAGCGTGATCGCTCATAAAGATACCGCCCCATTGCTCAGGATCGAATCCAGGGTAAGGCTTTCCAGATAGTTATTCATAAGCCTGTTCAGATCCACCCACACCTTATGGCTGGGGCAGCAGTCCACCCGGTTACAGCTTTCCGCGTGTTTATCGCAGGGCGCGTCCCCCAGGTCCTCCCCCGCGGCCAGCAGTATCGTCCTCGCGGTAAGGGCCTCCGGGGGCTGGGCAAAGTAGAAGCCCCCGCTGGGCCCCCGGACAGAATCGACAATCCCCGCCTTGCGGAGCTTAAAAAAGATCTGCTCCAGGAACACCGGGGAAATATCCTCGTACTCGGACAGATCGCTGACAGAAACCGGCCTGCCTTCCTTCCCAAGCAGCGAAAGCGCCAGGGTTGCCCGGAGCGCATAGCGGCCCCGTGTCGTAATCCTCATGGAAAAATCCTACACTATCTTGACCAAATGTGAAAGCATTACCGGAACGGGGGGGGAAGCCGCTCTACTATCTACATCAGTCAAACCATGTTTTTTTTATTTTTGGGCGCATCCGGCGCCCGCTCCGCAGGCGCCGGACCGGGCTATCCGCTTCAATTCCTCGACCCATCCAATATGTGTATAGCGGGGCTGGGAAAAATCCCGGGCGGGAGAATCCCGAAAACTGCTTGTAGAGTCTGCCTCCGCTATCTCCGATACGTCGTATCTGCGATACGCTGCGGCTAAAAGCCGACGGCAGGGAATTCCAAATATTTTCCCGGTCTCTTCCCCAGCCCCACTGTACACCTATAGGCGGGTCTCTACAGAGGAGGAGGTATGGGACGGCTAATGGCCGGGGGGGTCTGCGGTATTTCCGCTTCTATCCCTTGCGCGTGTTTTAATCCGCCATCCGTGGCGGATTAAAACATTGGGGTTTGTCTGCGACAAACCCCATCTATCCGTCTACGACAGATAGCAATGGAAACAGCGCCATCCATGGCGCCGCCCTTCGGGCGCAACTCGGCATCCATGCCGGTTTTTGGCAATGGACTTTGCCTGCGGCAAACTCCAACTATGCCCCGCCGCCGCCGTACCTAAGCTCGGAAAGGATCTACAGACTTTTGTACAAAAGTAAACACCGATGCCCTGGCTGTCTGGATACTATGCCTTGACGGGGATTTTACCGGCCTTCAGGGGATTCGTCCCCAGCTTCTTCTGCTCCCGTTTTTTCGCCTCAATATCCCAAAGGTACACAAAACCCGATGCAATGAAGATCGTGGAATACACACCGCTGAACATCCCCACCAGAAGGGCAAGGGCAAAATCCCTCATGGAACCGGTGGTAAAGATATAGAGGAAGAGTACCGCCAGCATGGTCGTCGCCGTGGTAATAATGGTTCTGCCCAGGGTCTCCGAAAGGGAACGGTTCAGCACCAGCACGAAAGGATCATCGGGGTAGATCCGCCGGGTTTCCCGAATCCGGTCAAAGATAACAATGGTGTCGTTGATCGAATAACCCAGAATCGTCAGGATCGCCGCGATGGTGGTGGTATTGAACTCCATGCGGCTCCACACCACAAAGGCCACCATGAATAGGCCGTCATGAATAATAGCCAGAACCGCACCGATGGCAAACTGGGGCTTAAAGCGGATGGCCGAATAGAGGAGGATGAGCAGCAGGGTAAGCCCCATAAGCATCCCCGCCTGATCGGTAAGGTTCTTGGAAAACCGGGAGCCCACATAGTCGGAACGGAGGACCGCCACCCCGCCCCGGCCAAAATAGGCTTCCAGGGCGTCGATAATCCGCTCCGCCGGAATAGTTCCGGCCTCCCCTTCGTCCAACCGGATCATGAAGTGCCGCTCCTCATCCGACCCAAGCTGCTGGACCGAAACAACCCTGCCCAAACTGGTAAGAGATTCCCGCACATCCCCGATGGAAACAGGGGTGGACCCCGGGGCCAGATAATGGACAACAAAGGGGTCCTCCCCCAACTGGGGATTCGCCTGGGCGCTGAAGATGAGCCACTGGGACCGGGTATCGGCAGGGGCGTCTGTCGTTACGATGATCCCCTCCAACTGATCGGAAGATCGGATAGCCTGGATAAGGGTTCCCAGCGTATCGTACTGGGCAAAGGGAAAGGACACGGCCCGGGACTCCACCCCCACACCGGCGACCACAATGTCCAGCTTGCTTCTGTCAAAGGATACGGAAGCGGAACCCCTGCCGGCCCAGCCAAGGCCGAAGGCCGTGGGGGCGAAGCGAACTTCCTGGATAAGACCGGCCTGAAAATCCACACCCATGTTAAATCCATTGATGATATAACCCACGACACCGCTCAAAACCAAGACACCGGATAAGATCGCAGCGGGAAGAAAAAAACGGGAAAAAGTGATAATACGCTTCATTATTTTACCCCTTCGACAACCGGAACAGGCCCCTGGTTTTTACGCCCGATCCTCCAGGAAACCGATACATTTTTGCTTCCCAGCACGTCGGTACCAAAATCAAAGATCAGCCGGGAAACAAAGAGGCTGGTAAATACCGAAGAAAATACACCAACTGCCAAAGTTACCGCAAAGCCCTGAATAGGACCGGAACCCAACTGGGAAAGGAACAGGGCGGCAATAAATGTCGTGATATTGGAGTCCATGATCGCCCAGAAGGCCTTGTCGAAGCCCCCGTCCACCACGGCTTTCCTGCTCTTCCCCAGCCGCAGTTCTTCCTTCATCCGCTCAAAGATGATCACATTGGCGTCTACCGCCATACCGATGGTGAGTATAAAACCTGCAATACTGGGCAGGGTAAGGGTAAAACTAAAGGCGGAAAGCACGGAAAGCATGATGTAGATGTTGAATATCTGGGCCACAATGGCATTGATCCCGGCAACCTTGTAGAAGATCAACATAAAAAGCATGACCGCCGTCAAGCCCCCTACCAGGGCAAAAAGTCCCTGCCGTATGGTATCCCTTCCCAGGGCCGCGCCGATGCTCTGCTGGTTTGCCACGGAAAGCTCTACCGGCAGGGCGGCGGTCCTCAGAGTCAGGGCGATGTTATTCGCCTCGTCGATGCCGAAACCGGTAAGCCGTACCGCTTCCCGGATGGGCGTCCTGATGGTGGCCTGGGACTTTACCCGGTTATCCAGGACGATGGCCAAGGGTTTATCCACATTGGCGGAGGTAAGCCGGTAGAAGATATCCCCCCCCTCGGAATCCAGCAGGAAGGTAACTTCCGGTTTTCCGTCCAGGCTGCTCCGTTCCACCACGGCGTTGGTGATATGATTTCCGTCCAGGCCCACCTCTTTCTTCACCGCCGCATAACCCTGGAATTCATCCAGGCCATAGCGATCTTTAGCATAGACCCCCAGGATCATCACATCCGCCGGAACCCCGGCAATTGAAGGATTCAGCAGGCTGCCGTCTTCATCAAAGAGGCTGCTGGGATCGGAGTGGCTTCCGTAATAAGTGTTAAAGGCAGAGGTCGCCTCCTGATCCACGATATGAAAGGCAAGGCTGCCCTTCCCCATGATGATATCGTTGATCCGTTCCGGGTCCGCGCTGCCGGGAATTTCCACATAGATCTGATCGGAACCCTGGCGGCGGATCACCGGCTCGGTAAGGCCAAAACGGTCGATACGGCTGTTCAGAACTTCCAGGGCCCGGTTCACCGCATCCTGGGGATCATCGGTATCCAGGGTACGGCCCACCTGCAGGACTATCGAAAGACCGCCGGAAAGATCCAGACCAAGCTGGACCGCGCTTTTCTGCAGATTCTTAAGCTTAAGAAGGGCCTCGCCGTAGTGGGATTCGATAGCGTCCAGCGCCTCCGCCCTGGTCGAAAAGGCGGAAAGCACGGTCCGGGCATCCCAGGTTTCCGGGGCCCTTTGTTTGGCCTCCCGGTACAGCCTCCTGGCCTGGGGGATAAGGAAACTCAGCTTTTCGGGCACGGCGCCTCCGCTCCGGGCCAGATCAATAAGCTCCTGCAGATCCCCCCGGGCCATGCCGGAGGAGTAGTTTTTGATCTGCTCCCGGGATTCCAAAGCCAGGGTTTGCTGTTCCTTGGGAACGATGAAATACCAGCGGATACTGGGCAAGAGGAATATAAAACAAACTGCAAAGGTCAACAAAACAATGAGAAAGCGGTACCGTTTGCTCATAGAAGATTCCTGTTCGGGTTTGATTGTCCGGCGCGGCCATACGGCCGTCCCTGTCTATTTATCACGGGCTTCACTGGTCTCGGCAGCCGCATCGGAATCATCGGATTTCTCGTCCCGCTTGTCTTCCTTTCCGCCCTTGTCTTCTTTGGCGGCGCTTTCCACACTGGAAATAGCGCTGCGGTTGAACTCCAGCCTTACATTGTCATCCACCTTAAGGACCACCGAATGATCCCTGACATTTTGAATGATCCCGTGGATACCGCCAACGGTAATCACCTTGTCGCCCTTTTTCAGGGCTTCAAGCATACGCTGGGTTTCCTTTTGCTTTTTATTCTGGGGACGGATGATGAGGAAATAGAAAATAGCGATGATGGCGATGAAGGGGAGAAATTGAAGAAAGGCGGCTCCTCCCTGGGGGGCCGTGGAACCTTCCTGGGATCCGGCAAGAAGGGAAAGAACAAATGTATTCATAGATCAACTTCCTTACTACAAGAAATAATGTAGGGAGAAGCTTAGCATGGGAAAAAACCAAGGGTCAACAGGCTACAGGACCAGGATCAGGGCCGTTTAGTTCAAATCGAAGAGGCTGGGGCCTTCGGGATAGGCGGAAGGTTTTTCTTTCCGGGACCTCTTGAAAGACAGGGTTTCGTCGATGCCGGAAATGCCGGTCAAAAGTTCCTGCCATGCCTTGACGCGGTTCAGGGTTTCCAGGGGGGTAGTGGTGTTCAGATCCAGCAGCCGTATTTCCTGGGCCAGAAACAGAAGCTGGGGGGGGATGGAAGACCAGGAAGAACCGTCCGCCGGGGCTGCGGGACCGGAAGGGGCAGTTTCATCGGCGCCGGGTGCTTCGTCTGCCGGGGGAACGGTGAACTGAACCGCCACAGGGACACGATTCTCCACGATGGCCCGGGCCCGGTGCAGTACCGGTTCCGGAATCCCCCCAAGGCGGGCCACATGGAGGCCATAGGATTCCCCGGAGGGGCCTTCCTTGAGGCGGCGGAGGAACAGTATCTCCCCATCCTTATCAAGGATTTCCATAGAACGGTTTACCAGACGGGGGTGTGCGATACGGGAAAGCTCATGGTAGTGGGTGGCAAAGAGGGTTCGACATTTGACACGGTCCAGCAGATCCTCGCAAACCGCCCAGGCTATCGAAAGGCCGTCCTTGATGCCGGTTCCCCGGCCCACCTCGTCCATGATCACCAGACTCCGCTCCGTGGCGGTATTGAGGATATAAGCGGTTTCGCTCATCTCCGACAGAAAGGTGGATTCCCCCCGGGCCAGGTTGTCCGATGCCCCTACCCGGCAGTAGATCCGGTCCGCTATCCCGATACGGGCCTCCCGGGCGGGGACGAAAGAGCCCGTCTGCGCCATCAGGACGACGAGGGCCGCGGCCCGCAGGTAGGTGGATTTTCCCGCCATGTTGGGACCGGTTATCAGGGCAAAGGAAAAGTTATTCTCCGGCGGGCAATCCAGAATCACATCGTTGGGGATAAATTCACCCGGGGGCAAATGGGCTTCCACCACCGGATGACGGCCCTCCAGAATCATCAGGTCCGCGCCGGAACTTAAACAGGGACGGACCCAGCGGCGGAGTGTGGCGGCCCGGGCCAGGGACTGGGCTATATCCAGCTCCGCCAGCAGCATGGCCGCGGCAAAAAGATCCTCAAGGCGGTCCTGGGCCTGGGTCCGCAGAAAGAGAAAGAGATCCTTTTCCAGGCTGATGATCCGGTCCTGGGCGCCGTTGATATCCGATTCCAGGGAGCTGAGCCGGTTACTGGTGAAACGCTCGGCCCCTGCAATACCCTGGCGGCGGATAAAATGGGCCGGTACCCGGCTTAAATGGGCCTTGGAAACCTCCATGTAATACCCGATGATCCGGTTATAGCGGATTTTAAGCCCCGGAATGCCGGTTTGCTGCCGTTCCTCCTCCAGGTATTCCTCCAAAAGCTGCCGTCCGTTATCCCGAAGCTGCCTCAGTTCGTCTAGTTCCTCATCGTAGCCGTCGCGTATCAGGTTTCCTTCGGTCAGAAGGATCGAAGGATCCTCCGCAAGGGCCCGGGCCAAAAGATCCCCCAGTTCCAGGAGCCGCATAAGGCCCGTAGGGGTCTCCCGGTCATTACCGGAATTGGGTTCCGCGCCGGTGGGAAGGGGTTCCGGGCCGGGGGGAGCGGAACCGCCGGGACCAGCCTCCTGCCGGGGACGGAGGCTCCGGGCCGGGGGGCTTTCAAAGGGCAGGGGCAGATTCTCTATGACGGTAAGGGCCGTATTCAGGGAATCCAGGGCGTTTTTTACCGCCAGCATATCCTTACCGTGGGCCCGGTCCATGGCCACCCGGCCGCTCAGCCGTTCAAGGTCCGGCGTTCTGGACAGAAGATCCCGCAGGGCCCCCAGCCTTCCCTGATCCCGGTAGAGGGCTTCCACCATGTTAAGCCGGTCCTCAATAACCGCGGTGTCCTGCAGGGGATGGAGAATTCGCCATTTCAAAAGCCGCCGTCCCATGGAGGTTTTGCTTTCATCCATCACCTCAAGCAGGGAATAACGGGAATCCCCGTCATGAAGATTTCTGGTCAGTTCCAAATTCCGCTGGGTGGATTCGTCGATGCCGGCGTACTCGCTTTCCCGGTAGACCACAATGCTGCGGACATGGGGAATCGTGGATTTGGCGGTATCGTCCAGGTAATCCAGTAAGGCCCCCGCTGCAAGAAGTTCTACACTGTCGTCCTCAAGGCCGAAAGATCGCAGATTGGATACCTTGAACTGCCGGCAAAGCCGTTCCCGGCTCCGGTCCCTGTCAAAAAGCCAGTCTGCCCAGCGGTTCAGCACCAGATTCGGCCGTTCCAGGATTGCCCGGGCGACACCTCCCTTTTCTTCCAGCAGAGATTCCTGGACGATCAGCTCCCGGATTTGGAGCCGTTCAAATTCCTGACGCAGCCTTCCGGCGCTGTCCCGAGGAAAGGAGGTGGCCCGGAAATCGCCGGAGGAAATATCAATACAGGCAAGCCCCATAACATCGCGGTACAGAGCCAGGCTTCCCAGGTAATTGGCACTGCCCTTGTCCAGGTAATCCTCGTCCAGGGCAGTACCGGGGGTAACGACCTCCACTACCCGGCGTTCTATCAGACCCTTCCCCGGCTCGGAGACCTGTTCACAGATCGCCACCTTTTTTCCGTGTCTGAGGAGTTTGGCAATATAGGTTCGTGCTGCATGACAGGGGATTCCGCACATGGGAAGCCCGTTCCGGCTGGTCAGGGTAAGGCCGAGGAGCGCGGAGATCTCCAGGGCATCTCCGGCAAACATCTCGTAGAAGTCCCCCAGACGAAAAAACAGCACCTCTCCCGGGTGGTCATGCTTGATCCTTTGGTACTGATCCCGCATGGGTGAAGAAGATGCGTTTTGATTCGTAAGGACCTCCTGCCAGGTCCTTGCTCTCCGCTAACGACCTGCTTTAGCTATCAAATTCTGTATCAACTTGTCGGTAATATCAACCGTTGGACTATACCATAATACACCAGAATTTTCTTTCAAGCTAAGTACGGTACTGTAGCCTTCGCTTTCCGCTATAAACCGGATCTCATCGTAGACCTGTTCCAGGAAGGAATCCGATTGGGAAAGCCTGTTCTTCCAGTCTTCAAGTTCGGCGGTCTTTACCTGGTAGTACTCCCTCAGGGCTTCGGTGCGGCGGTATATCTGGTTTTCCAGATCCAGAGCCGCGGCATCGTTGCCCTGAAGTTCTGCGTTTACCTTGCGGGACTGGAGATCCTGGATTTCCCTGTTCCTGCGGTCTACTTCCCGCTGAACCTGGTCTCTGGCTTCTTCCCACTCCCGGACCGCCCGGGAATCCCGCAAAAAGGACATGTAAACCCGGGAAAGGTCCACCACCGCAAAGCGGGTAAGCTGCTGGGCCGGAAGCAAAACTCCCAAAAACAACAAACAGACTACGAATGTATACTTCTTCACCATCGTCTTTACCGGGTCTCCTTTATGCGCAAAGCGCAGCAAACTCCTCGCAGCCAACAAACTCCTAATAGCTCATGACAAAGGAAAGAACCCAATCCAGACCGCCAAGGGGGGAATCCTTCCCCCCGATAGAACCGGGTTCCCACCGGACAGCCCCGTCTACAGTCCTGAACCGTTTGGCAAGGCTAAAACGGAGGGGGAACTGGGGAATGGTAAAACGAATACCTCCCCCAAGACTGTAGCGCATACTATCAGGATCAAAATCTTTGAAAAAGTCCCCCGGAGTGGGGCTGACCCCGGCGGCGTCAAAGAAAAAGTCCCAGGCAAAAACTCCGGGTACGATGGGTATCCGCAGTTCCGCCCAGTTCTCCCAGAGGGCCAGGCCCTTATGGGTGTAATCGGAATTCCAGCCCCGGCCCACAAACATACCGTCCACCGCCAGTTGATTCGCCCGTTCCACGACGGCGGCGCTCTGGCCGGCCTGCCGCATGAGGAAGGAAAGGCCCGTATGTATTCCGCCGATAAGCTTGAAGCTCCACCGTTCCCCCACCGGAATGTCAAGGAGGGTATGGAAATACTCCGCCTTGGTATCACTGCGGAGGTACTTTTCCCTTTCCATAGGCAGTATCCCATAGATACCAAAGCGCTGGCTTGCGAAGTACCCGCCGGAGGGATCGTAATAAATATCCCGTTGATCCAGGCTGAGGGTACCCCAGAAGGAATTGGCGGGGGTAACCTTGTTGTTGTCCCTGCGGATGGTAGGATCAAAGGGCCGGTACAGATCCGCATCGTAACTGTTCAGGATGAGCCCCATCCGGACCCCCAGCCCGGTAGACAGGTTACCCAAAGGGGTACCCCATCGGTATCCGGTCGAAAGGCCCAGGGAAAAGTACCACTGGTTATAGCGCATCAGGAATTCCGCCGGGTATACGCTGGCCGATTCGTAGTCCGAGTATGAATCGAAGCCATCGGGATAGGCGTAGGTTTCGTCCCCGTTAAAAAAGGGCTTTATGTTATCCATCGGCGTAAGCTTCTGAACATGGGAGATGGAAAAATCTGTCCCCAGGGACAGGGGCAGGCCGAAGACATAGCGATGGTTGTAGTTAAACGACAGATTCTGGGTGTCCGGAGAAACCGTCAGCTCCGTTCCCAGGCTGTTCCCCAGACCCAGGAAATTCCGGTCGCTCAGACGCAGCATCCCCGACACGGGAAACTGGCTGGGATCGGCGGTCCCGGAGAAGGTAATGCCGAACTGGAGATCCGTCGTGGGCTGTTCTTCCACCCGGAATACCAGTTCCATCAGACTCTCGGCCTTTCCCGGTCCGGTTTCGGGAATGACCGCGGAAAAGTACTGCAAATTGTAGAGGTTCCGCATCGCATCGGCAACCTTGGTCTTGGAGAACACATCCCCCGGTTCCAGCGGAATTTCCCGCAGGATAACATCCGTTTTTGTCTTTTCGTTCCCTATGATGCGGATGCTTTCGATATGGGCCCGGCCCCGCTCAATGATATCGATCCGGTAGGAGATCACCTTGTTCACCGAATCCCGGTTTTCCTCCCGGGTGATGGTGTTAAAAATATAGCCGCTTTCGAAATAGAGATCCCCAACCCGCTGCAGGTCCGCTTCGAGCCTGCTGGCCCGCAGTTCCTCGCCCACCTTGGAGTACACCTGCTTCGAGAGCTGCTCCTCGGTAAAAATACGGTTTCCCGTAAAGGTAACGCCCCCAAAGGTAAAGCGATCCCCCTCCCGGATATCGAAAATGACGATAATGCTGACATTGCCCTTGTCGTCGACAACCTCCACCGGGTCCACATCCCGGACTTCGGCATCAATAAAACCCCGGTCCCGGTAGTACTGGACGATGGCCTCCCGGTCCGCGATGAGCTTGGCTTCCTGAAAAGCCCCGTCGTTTATCCGGCTTTTCGCCCTGAGCGAAAGCCGTCCCCGGAGGGTCCGTTCAGAAAACGCGGTGTTTCCTTCGAAACGGAATTCCTGGATGGTGATCTGCTCTCCCTCGGTGATGTAAAAGACAACCGCCACATCCCCATTGGCGTTGTTCATATCCGAGCGGACCTGCACCTGGGGATAGCCCTTTTCCAGGTATTTATTGAACAGGGACTGTTCCTCATCGACAACCCGGCGCCGATCTACCCGATCTCCGACTTTGATGGTAATGGCGCCAAACAGTTCCGTAGAGCGGACATGGCTGTTTCCCACGAAGCTGATCCGGGAAATGACCGGATTCTCAACCGCGGCAAAGCGAAGGATGGTCCCGGTACGTTCCGGATCCGAGGGAACGGTACTTGGGGTCAGCAGTTCAAAGAAACCCAGGGCATAGAGCCGGATCTGGAGTTCCTCCACCAGTTCATAACTGTATTCCCGGCCGAGATAGGCCCTGAGGATCTCTTCCAGGTCCTGGGGACTGGTATGGCGGAGACCGGAAAACACGATATCCTGAATGGGTTTCCCCAGATACCATTCCCCCTCGTCCTGAGCGGAACAGGGGGAATTCCCCAAGCCAAGAAAAACGGCGGTGAGCAGGGCACATACAACAAAACTACGGCGCATTTATACTCCTAATCCAGGGGTCCTGAACATGGCGTCTGCCCCGGAAATACCGATTTTTCCGGGTTAAAACGAAAAATTCCAGGAAATAGAAAACGAATTGTCATTTATATACCAGTTTTCCGGATGGCTGGGGACTAAATTCCACTGGATGTTCCCCAGGGGGCTCCTCAGCTCAATTCCAAAATCCGGTTCCAATGTATAACCCCCAAAGCTTCGCTTCTTTTCATCATAACGGAGAGACAGCATCAGTTGGGCAAACATATCCGATCCAATGTACTTACCTACAAAAACAGAGGTATTATCAAAATAGTTACCAACCCAGCCAATCCTGTCAACAGGCTGGTCCTGGAGCCCCATGATACCGAAGGCGGCCCTTTGGAAGAACTGGGTACGGATACTGAACATATCCAGGTGCAGGAAATCCCGCAGGGCCCCCTGTATACGGCGCATCACCTGGGACTGGGTAAGCAGATCTGTGGAAGAGGCCAGGAAGGGGTTGGAGACCGAACCGTCTTCCCCCGCGGCGCCGACCAGACTCTGGCCCATAAGGGACATGATCTCCATCTGCGACAGGGCGGGGCTGGACTCAAAACGGGGGACAAAGGACTGCAGCGGGGCGTTGTCCACCACCATAGAGATGGTTACCGGTCCGGTGGAGGAACGGTCCCGGACTTCCGCCCTGACGGTGATCCGGGGATCGAACTGATTCTGATCTTCCCTAAAGGTCAGGATGCCGCTGCGGATGTAAAAGCTGCGCTCAAAGTAAAAGATCTCCCCCCCCCGGAGCTTTACATCGCCGGTAAAACTAAAGGAACGGTCCATGGAATTGGCGTAGATCCTGGTCCTGGCGCCCAGGTCGGCGTAGGCCTGGATCATGGGGAAAGCCCGGGTGGGCCAGAGGAATTCCACCTTTCTCCCTGCGGTAATGGTGAGATCCGTAATCACGGGGACATCCCTGTCCCCATAGCCGTCCTCATTCCGGGAAGCGGCAATCCCCGCGGCATCCAGGCTGATTTCAGTTTCCTGGGCGATAAGATCCCCCGAAACATTGAGAACCAGGTCCATCATATTGATATTCATGGCCCCCGAAACGGTCCCCCGGGCCAGGATACCGCCGACATCGAAGCGGAAAGGCAGGGGGCGTTCCCTGCCGCTCGTGATATCCAGGGAAAAGGTGGCGGGAATCCACTTTTCCAGCCAAAAACGGCCGCTTACCACCCCCATTCCCCGGCCGCACAGGGCGGAAACATCGGTAAAGCGCATTTCATTGCCGTCAAAGACCAGAGTCATCTGAGTGGGAACAATATCATCCGCCAGGAAATCGGGAACCTGCATCCGTAAATTTTCCCCCCGGGCGCTGCCGTAAATTTCCGGATCGCCCAGGGGACCCCGGATCTGCAGCGAAGCAATGGCATGACCGGAGGAGATGTTGAAGCTCTTCCTTACGGGGAGGAACTTCCATACCGTCGCAAGGTCCAGGTCGAGCCCCTCCCCTTTGGCATCGATGGAGGAAGAGTTTAGGGTACCTTCGAAGACACCCCGCAGCGGAAAGGGTTCGGCAAAGGCGGCGACAAAGTTCCCCCCGCTTTTTATGCTGAAAAAGATCATATTTTGCGGGCCCCCGGAGAAGACAAGCCCCTCCCCTTCCCGGGAAAAGGTAAAATCGAAATCCCCCTTCATGTCCTGACCGTCAATGGCCATGTTGTTTAGGCTGATCGTACCCCGAAAATCCTCCAGGGCCGTCTTGTAGGCCTGCCAGGAAGCGATGGAGGCAAAGCGGGAAGCCAGGGAGAAGTCGATGCCTATGTCCCTTTCGGAAATTTTTCCCCAGATCCGGCCCCCTCCCTCCACCCGGGATTCGCCCAGATCGACGCGAAGCCGGGGCGCCAGGGCCTCCAGACCCCCCAGCTTAAGGTACAGATCCTCGAAACGGAATTCCTTGTTATCGACAAAGACCCGGCCGGAGGCGTTGACGGGCTGGCCGCCGCTGTTGGCGCTGAGGGAGTGGATATCCAGCCGGGCGTTGAAATCTTCCGGGGATTTCCAACTCAGGTCCAGTTCTCCATCCGCCAGGGTGTTGGGGATTTTGCCGGAGAACCGGTCCAGCCGCATACCTGTACCAAAAGCCCGGACCTTCAGTTCCCCAAAGGAGGGCAGGTTGATTCCGGGGGGCAAAAAGCCGGGCTTGAACAGGTTTCTGTCCCCGGGGTACAGCGAAATATCCAGATCGTAACTTTCCCCGATATCGTCGTCATAGGCGTAGACAGTCCCCCGGCGGACCCCGTCCCTGTCTCCGGTGATGGAAAAATTCCCTCCCCCCCGCAGGGCCCCCAGGGAATCGGTGTAGTGGATTTCCCGCAGGAGAATCCGGTCCTGGTTTGCTTCCCCCGCAAGCCGCAGCAGCCCTAAATCGCCGGTGTTTCCGGGGACAAAACCCGGAATGTCCGCCAATTCCAGATTGACAAGCTCCACAGACCAGGCACCGGAGGCCAGATACTGCATGGAGGCATTAAAATCCAGACGGGCAATCCGTTCCCCCAGGGGTATCGGGACATTTTCCCCCCCGGCGCGGCCGGAGTAGGCCCCATCCTCCGTGGAAAACATAAAGGCGTTAAGGCCGTAGGACCCCCACAGTTCCAGGGAATTGCGATCCAGTATATTTCCTTCCAGAGAATAATTCATGTCCCGGTACCCGACGGTAAGGGCAAAGGAGACATTGTCCGGGTTGGAAAAATCGGACTGTCCGGTGATCTGCCCGCTTCCCCCATCCCAGAGAATCTGCCCTCCGTCTACCATGAAGTGCCGGTCCGTTCCGGAAACGGAGAACAGGGCGATCATATCCCTGCCGCCGGAATACGAGATTACCAGCCGGGGGGCATTGTAGAGGATCTGCCCAAAATCGGTGGTGGCGAATATTTCGGTGGTTATCTGGCTGTGCTGAAGCAGGTTCTCCGTCAGATCGGCAAGGGGCAGGGGAAACCGGCTGCGGAGTTCATCCTTCGATACCAGGGGGCTCAGGATCCCCAGGAGATCCCCGGTAGAAAAAGAATCCAGGGTAATCCGGGTTTCCAGGTGCCGGGGGGCATAATCGAAGGTTCCGTCCGCCTGGATTACGGCCGCTCCATCATCCCCGTAGGAACGCCGGACCCCGGCATTAAAGTTTAAGCCCCCGGTTTCCC
Source organism: Treponema sp. (assembly GCA_031263435.1). The sequence continues at coordinate 17,773 of JAISFT010000147.1, forward strand.
GGTGCAGATCCAGTTCCAGATCGTGAAATACCACGTCTCCCATGTCGAGGGTTTCCCCGAAAACGCTAAGGTCATCCCCCCGGCTCTGTACCGTCAGCAGGGCGCTGATACCGCCTTCCCCGGTCAGACTGAAGTCCCGGATGTTCAGGACGCCGCGGGGCCTCAGGGTGGTCAGTTCCAGCCCCCCCTGAAAGCCGATGATTCCCCCCGGATTATCCTGCCGGGCCCCCCTGGCAAGGTTCAGTTCAATCCGGTCAAAACTGACGCGGTCCCTGTCCCCTTCCAGCTTTACCCTGAAGCCGGAACCCTCCAGAGGCAGGCTTGGGGGAATACGGCCCGAAAGATCCGTCCGGTAGACAAGCTTCTCCGCAGAAAAGCTGAGATAGGCCTCGCCGGTGGTCCGTATGGCCAAAAAAGGACGGTAGTCCTGCCAGGAATCCAGAAAGCGCAGGTAATCCCCGGGACTGTAATCCCGGCAGTTAAGGCGGGCGGAAAAATCCCCCGTGTCAAGGCCGTAATCCAGGGCAAAGACAGCCGGCGCCAGGTGGGTTTCGCCGGAGGGTACATTGCTCAGACTAACCACCCGGTCCCGCAGTTCCATGTCGACGGCCAGGGCGCCGGTGCGGAAATGATCCTCCGCTATAAAGGGAACGGAGAGGTAGGCCTTGCCTTCGGTAAGACCCGTATCACAGGAAAGACGGAAGCGGGCGCTGGTGGAAAGATTCAGAACCGGGAGATCGGGGGGGCTGAAAAAGGCCGGCAGGGAGGAAAACAGCTCCTTGAGGCGTTCGCCCTTCAAGCCGCCGCCGTCCGGACCGGCAAGGCTTAGCTCGATATTCCAGGCACCCTGGGCATCGATCCATTCACCCCGAATCTCGGCGTCCAGGTCCACCCGGTCCAGAGTTCCCAGACCTGCCAGCGTAAAACTGCCGTCCCGGATGCGGAAGCTCAGGGCCCCGGGCATTTCCACCGGGCCGGCGGCAGTGTTGAGGCGGGTCAGCAGTTCCACCAGATCCCGATCCCGGTCATAGTCGAAGTACACCCGGGGCTGATCAATCCGCAGGGCCCGGATCCTCGGGAAGCCTTCGCTTCCCCTCAACAGATCCCACAGGGACCAGGAGATATGGAGACGCTCGACGGAGATGAGGGGTTCCGTGCCCTCCCCCCGAATCACCAGGGAACGGACATCGATCCCCCCCAGAAAGGAGGGTTCCAGGAATTCATACTCGATCCGCCGGCCGATAAGCGCCTCGCCGCGGCGCAGAAGCTGGTCCCGCAGGCTGTCCATCCGCTGCCGCAGGGCCAGAGCAGCAGGACGAACGACAAGAAAGCCCGCGGCAATCAGGATGACAAATATAAGAGCATGCAGTAAGGGACGGAGTTTTCTCCTTTTGGGGTTTTGAGGCTGCGGCGGTTTCCCGGATCTTGGGGAAAACGCGATAATATTGCTCCTGTCTGCTTCGATCCGTTCAGACGACACTGTTTACAACCCCAAACAAGAACTGCGCCGGGACAGGGGCAAAACAATGCCGCGCCGGCAGAACTAAACGATCGCCACATTTTCATGCCGAAGCCGGCGCCAAATTTTGAAACCAGCCCTGGTTTTATACGGTTTTATGCGCAAAGCGCAACAAATCCCAGTCTTTAGAGCCTGTCCCAAAACTAATTGACTATGCGCTCACGCGCATGGTTTTGGGACAGGCTCTTGCAGTTTTTCAGGCTTTCAGCCTTGCAAAACTGCGGAACTTAAGGTTGCTTTCCCAAA
>JAISFT010000220.1 GCA_031263435.1 Treponema sp.
ATAATAGACGATTTGCTGGAACTGCGCCCCACCCAACGGGTTCCCGCGACTCTGATGTCCGCCGGAGCCTGGGCGCTGAACAGCAACGGCCTGTCCCTGGAAAAGGCCCTGGACACGGCGCCGGAGGAGGTCGCGGAAACACTGCGCCGCGCCTATGTTGACGTGGGCTCCGATATCCTGTGGGCCGTGTCGGGGTACAACAACATCGTTATAGGCGCCCTGGGGGGGAAAATAAAGTTCCGGTCCAAGGGCACCCCGGATGTGGTGGAAGCCCCCGTCAAAAAGCCTTCCGATGTGGACGCCATCGACATTAACCGGATAAAGGACGACGGGCGGGTACGGGCCCTGCTGGAAATAAGCCGCCTCCTGGTAAAAAAGGCGGGGGGCGAAAACTACGTGGCCCTGACCCGCTGGGGCCCCTTTACCCTGGCGGGGCTCCTGTACGGCGCGGAAAACCTGCTGCGGGACATCTACAAGAACCCGGAGGGGGCGCGGCATATCCTCGATTTTACGGCGGACCTGTACCTGGCCTACGCCGGGCTCTACATCGACCAGGGGGTAGACTTTGTGCTGCTGGCGGAGCCCACCGCGTCGGGGGACATGATCTCCCGCGCCCACTTTGAAGGATTCGCACTTCCGGTTTTCAGAAAGGTTTTTTCGCAGCTCCGCAAAGCAGGGGTCCGGACCGCGCTGCACATCTGCGGCAACATCGAAGACCGGCTGGATCTGCTGAACGGTATCGGCGCGGAGCTGATTTCCGTGGACTATAAGGTAAGCCTTGCCCGGTGCCGCTCGGTTTTTAACGGCAGGACGGCCTTTGCGGGGAACCTGAATCCCGTGGCGGTACTACAGCGGGAAACCCCGGAGGGGGTGGCAAGGGCCTGCGAGGAAAGCATCGCCGCCGCGGGGGAAGGCCCCGGCTATCTTTTAATGCCCGGCTGCGATATTCCGCCCTCCACCCCGGCGGAGAACATCAAAGCCATGACCCGGACCGGCCGTGACCATAGGTTGACCGGTTAATTTTTCTCATCCTATTTGTGCCAGAGGAGGAATTGTATGAGCGGATTAGTAACCAAGGTCGCCCCTAAGCGGGAGGACCGGCTGCGTTCCTGTATCGCCTACGGGGGCAGTCTCTGCGGTATCCGGGAACAGCTCGGCTGCGGCTGCCTGAAGGACGGCGAGCGGGCATTTTCCCAGGGGAACATCTGCCTGATGCTGCCGGGAATTGCCATGCTTAACAGTCTGCCGGACAACGTTAACCTGCTCCACGGAGCGGTGGGCTGCGGGGTCTGTTCCCATTCCCAGAACGCCAACACCCGTTCGGGAAACCTGGCGCGTTTCGGCGCGATAAAGGACGGCATTTGGCTTTCCACCGCCATGAACGAGGCGGACGTTATCGGCGGCGGGGAGGGGAAGCTGCGGCGCGCCATCCTGGAGGCGGATCGTCTGTACCGTCCCAAAACCATCACCGTGGTTGCCACGTGCGTGCCGGGCATTACCGGGGACGATGTGGACGGGGTGATAGACGCCGTGCAGGGCGAGGCGGCCGCCCGGATCATCCCGGTGCATTGCGAGGGCTTTAAGACGAAGATATGGGCCACCGCCTACGACGCGGTTTACCACGGCCTGGCGGGAAAGACCCTGGAGAATCCGGTTTGGCAGGATACCATAATTGAGGACGAGCTGGAGACCTTTAAGCTGGAACAGCTTGCCGGGTCCACCGTAAACCTCTTCAATGTTTCTTCCATGGGGAAGGTTGACGAAGACGAGCTGATCCGGCTGCTCAACATCCTGGGCTATCAGGTCAATGTGTTTCCGGTGTTTGCGGACCCGGAGCAAATGTACAAGATTAAGCACGCCGCCCTGAGCATCAGTACCTGCCCCACCCACGACGACTATTTCCTCAAGTTTTTTGAGGAGAACTATCATATTCCCTATATACTGAACCACATGCCCATCGGCATTGGGAACACCAACGAATGGCTGCGGGATGTGGGGCGGTTCTTCCATATCGAGGAGGCCGCGGAAAAACTCATCGAGACGGAAAATGCCCGGCTGAACGCCGCTCTGGCGCCGTACCGGGAATTCTTCCGGGGCAAAAGGGTTTTTGTCAACGCCGGGGAATTCCGGGCGCTGGCCACCGCCGGCCTCCTGGTTGAGCTGGGCTTTGAGCTTGCCGGTATCCGTTCCTTCCACCACGATGAATTTGCCCTGGGGGAATATGAAAAGCTCCATAACCTTGCCGGGGACTTTCCCTTCAACATCGCTAACTGCCAGCCCTTTGAGGAGGCAAATTTACTGAAGCGGATCAAGCCGGATCTGTTCCTGGGGCACTGGAACGGCAATTCCACCGCGGCGAAACTGGGCATACCCTCCCACGTTATCTACAACACCGGCCTTTCCTACACCGGCTACCGGGGCGCCTACGAGATTGCCCGCCGTTTGTGCCGGCAGCTTGCAAACCCGGTCTTCGCCCAAAAGTTGAGCCGCTATGTCCGCCTCCCCTACCGGGATACCTGGTACGGCGAGGACCC
>JAISFT010000007.1 GCA_031263435.1 Treponema sp.
ACAACGGACATTCTGCGTCTTGCCTCGTCGGTGGTGGCCCATAACGAGTCCCGGCTGGGCAAGGAGCTTTTTTCCCGGCGCGGGGGGGGCAAGAAACCGGTCCTGGCCTTCCTGCCCAACCAGGATGAAGAGGCGGCCTTCTGCGCGGACCTTATCGAAAAGTCGGTGTCTGCGGCCGCAAATGCGGCTGCACATGCATTTGCAGACGTGCCCGGCGGCCGGAAAAACGGAGATCCCGCGGGTTCTTCCCGCTGGGCCGATTGGGCGGTTCTCTACCGGACCAATGCCCAGTCCCTGGGCTTTGAAACCGAATTCCTGCGCCGCGGCATCCCCTACCGGGTGGTGGGGACCCTTAAATTTTACGAACGGGAGGAGATAAAAGACGCCCTGGCCCTGCTCTCGTTCCTGGCCAACGGCAGGGATGAAATCGCCTTCCGCCGGGTAATAAACAAGCCTGCCCGGGGGCTGGGGAAGGCTACGGTGGATCGTATCATCGAAGCCTTTGCCGGCGATCTTGCCGCTGCGCCGGAACCGGGGGGCCTGGAGACCGCCGCCCGGCTCCTCCTCCCGGATCTTCCCCCCAAGGCCCGCACGGGGCTGCAGGAATTCCTGAAACTGATGGAAGAAGGCCGGGACCTGATCGCGGCCGGCGGTGTGGAGGAGGACGGGGAGGCTCCCACTATAGCCCGATCCTCCACCACAGCCAAATCCCACGGTACGTCCCCTGCCGTGCCCGCAGCAAAGTCCCGTCCCATCCTGAATTCAGGCCTGAATTCAGGCCCGAATTCGGGTCCGGGGTCAAAACCGGGGCCCGGACCGGGAAAGGGCAGGAAGGCCCGCCGGGAGGAAGTTTCCGAATCCCGGGACGAACTGCGCGGCTCCGAGGGGCTTTCGACACTGGTAGTAAAACTGGTGACGGATTCGGGCCTGGCGGACCACTACCGGCTTCAGGAGGAAGTTGGGGCAGTTCCGCGGCTCAACAACCTTCAGGAACTGGCCAATGCGGCCGTCGAGTATCCCGCCACCATGGCGGGGCTCCTCCAGTTCCTCGAAAATATCGAACTTGACCGTTCCCTGGAAGACAATTCGGATAAACAGACCGGCAGCAATGCGGTAACGCTGATCACCTTCCACAACACCAAGGGGCTGGAATTCCGGCATGTCATCATGACCGGCATTGAGCAGGGGGTCTTCCCCCGGGACGATAAAAAAGGGGAGGACCTGGAAGAAGAACGGCGGCTCTTTTACGTGGGGGCCACCCGGGCCATGGACGAGCTTTACCTGGTATCCTGCGCCCAGCGCCGGATGTACGGCCGTACCCAGGATGCCGAACCCAGCCTCTTTTTACGGGAGATAGACCCCGCGGTACTGCGGACAATCGGCGCCAGACGGGGCTGGTCCGGCAGTTCCGGCCATGTTGGCCTTGGCCATACTGGGCTTAGCCATACTAGCCTTGACCATACTGGCCTTGGCCGTCCCGGTCATACCGGCCCCGGAGCGGAGGGGGACCGGGCCCGCGGCGAATGGCAACGGGGCGACCGGGTCTACCACGACGATTACGGTTACGGCGGCGTGGTACGGGTCCGGGAAAGCGAAGAAGGCCCGATAGTGGAACTGCTTTTTGAAAGCGGCAAGGAACTGCGTTTCCTGAGCCGGTACCAGGGTTCCGCGTTTACCAGAATTGGCAGGGACGATTGAAGAACACTACATTGACGGAAACATCCCCGTTGAATCTGCTGCCCGTGGTACTCCGGGCCCGGGATTTCAGACTCTACACCCAGGGCGGCGGTAGGCTGGTGGACCTGTGGCAGTGCGGAGGCCGCTCCATCCTGGGCCATAACCCCGCCGGAGTACTGCGGGAACTGAAGAACTCCGCCAACAGGGGACTTTTCAGCCCCCTGCCCCATCCCCTGGAACGGCGTCTTGTCAAAGCCCTTTCCCGGCTTATCCCCCGCCGAAACTTCCGGTTCTACACGGAGCGGAGCGCCCTGGACCAGGCGCTGGAAGCGGCGGGTTTCCCCCGGACCGAATCTTTCCCGGACCCCGTTTTTGACCCCGGAGCGGATTCCGGGACCCTCGCAGGGAATCCTGCCGGGGATGCCGGTCCAGGTCTGTGGCGGCCCTTCCTGGAACCGGCCCCGGAGGGGGAAACGGAAACACCATCCCCCCTGCTTATCCCCATCCTCCCCTGGCCCCTGGCCCCCTGGGTCCTGGCCCTGGAACCCGCGCTGGAAGACCGCTTTGCCCCATCGCAGCCCGTCTCCCCGGTTCTTCTGGCCGCGGCTGTCCGGGCCGTTTACGATCTTATCGCGGCGGGCCCCGGCGGGGGGCGGCCGGTTTACCCGCGCATCAACCACGCGCTGTACGGGACGCCGCCGGGACTCACGAACCCCTGGCGCCGCCGGGGCCCTTACCTGGTCTACGCCCCCCTTCAAATGCCGTCTTACGGAGATCCACAGGATCACAGGACCCAGGCCCCCCCTGCCTCCTGGGAAACCCTTTTCAGGAACTTCCTCCGGGAAGGCTTCCTGATCCCCCCGGAGCCCACAGAACCCCTGATCCTGCCGGGGACCCTCTCCCCCGGGGAAGAAGCCAAACTGGCAGCCCTTTTGGGTCCGGAGAAATGTTAAATTACTGATGCCGGACACGTTTCGGTTTGCGCCCAGCGCAAACCGGGCTGGGGGGTTGGCGGAAGGCCAAGCGGAGGGAGATGTAGACGTGCCTGCGGCACAATAGTGCCGATGGCACGGATACATCGACCGGAGCGCAGGACTGGAGCCAAGGGGGGGCCAGGGACCAAAAACGCGTAAGCGTTTTTGGTTTTAGGGGTTTGGGGCAAGCCCCAAACCCCATTTCCGGGAGATTGTCCGTGGTAGCGGGCCCCCCCTTCCTGAAAATTCAGTACAAAGGCCCCTTGCATTTCGGTTCCGGCCCGGTAATACTAGCAACATGGACACCGGACAGGCTATATTTATCGTCAGCCGCCTCGTTATTGGGGCGCTGGCGGTCTTTTTTGCCGTTATGCTCTGGTCCAGGACCAGGGACATTGCATGGATACTCATGATAGGCGGGACCATTGCCGCCTATGGGGAGGTCCTGTACACGGTTTTACACCTTTTCGGCATAGGGGCCGCGCTTCCGGCTGTTGGATCGGTGCCGCTGCTGACCATTATCCTGTCCAATGTGCCGGTACTGTTCTTTATTTCGGCGTTTCTAGTAATGGTAGTCCGCTTATACGGACGCCGTTAATTTTTTGGAGGACCTTGGAGGACCTATGAAAGCGTTGTTACTCGGTTTGATCTTCCTTGCCGGGGCCGGTTTTGCCGGTTTCTGCTGGTGGGGGGATGTTCTGGTGTTTCTCAGGGGCGCAGTACCGGTCATTGCCCTGTTTATCGGCCTGGTGGCTGTGTTTATCGGCATTGCGGATCTTAAAGACAAGGCCGCGGCCAGGAAGGAAGAGGCAAAAGATCAGAAGGCTTGACATAACCTTCCCTCTTATGACAGTATATCGGCTTGCGTGTGGATTCAAACAGAGAAGGTTATAGAATATGAAGACAGAATTCGTAAAACCTGCCCAGATAGAGCGGAAGTGGTTCCTCATTGACGCCCAGGGCAAGGTGTTGGGCAGGGTTGCCGCCAGGGTGTCCTCTATACTCCGGGGGAAGGAAAAGGCGATCTATGCCCCCCACCAGGAAACGGGGGATTTTGTAGTAATTGTCAACGCGGAGAAGATCCTCGTTACCGGCCGGAAGGCCCAGCAGAAGGAATACCACCGGCATTCCGGTTATGTGGGGGGGCTTAAGACCGACCGTTTTGAAAAACTTATCGCCCGGCGTCCGGCTGCTCCGCTGGAGCTGGCCATTAAGGGAATGCTCCCCAAGGGGCCCCTGGGCCGGAAGCGTTTCTAGAATGTCAAAGTCTATGCCGGGGCGGAACATCCCCACGGGGCCCAAAACCCCCAGGCGCTTGAACTCTAAAACAAGGGCAGACCCCGAAGCTTTTGCCGGGGACCCCAATTATACGAGGTAAGGGTAAATGGTCAAGAATCTTGGAATCGGTACCGGCAGAAGGAAGGCCGCCGTGGCCCGGGTGTATGTTCGGGATGGCAGCGGTAAAATAACCATCAATGGCAGGGAACTGGGCAGCTACTTCGTCCAGGGGGAACATGCCCTTTTGGTCCGTCAGCCCCTTTTGGTGACGGCAAATGAAAATAAATTCGATATTCTTATTAACGTTTACGGCGGCGGCCCCAACGGACAGGCCGGCGCCTGCCGCCACGGCATCGCCCGGGCGCTCTGCCATGTGGACCAGGCCAACTACGCCAGCCTCCGCAGCAACGGCTACCTGACCCGGGATCCCCGGATGGTGGAACGGAAGAAGTACGGACGGGCCGGTGCACGCCGGCGCTTCCAGTTCTCCAAGCGTTAATACATGCTGTCCGCCGCGGCGCCTGTTCGCACACGCGGCCGCGGCATAGCGGGGTTTTAATCCCGCGGAGACCATGACCATTGTAAACATTAAGCCCGGAAAAGATGGGGATACCATACGGCTTGAACTGGCCGATGGTTCCCTTTTTTCGTTTAAGCCCTGTTACCTGGAAGCTGTTTCGTTTGATGACAGCCGTTATGCGCCGGGAGCAGAGATCAGCCCCGATGAAGAAGAAAGTTTCCGCTTCGCCTCCTCCTGTCTGCGGGGAGAAAGGGCCGCGCTCCGCCTGGTCAGCCGGGCGGAACAGACCAGTTTCGGCCTCCAGCGCAAACTGGAAAAGGCCGGGTACTCCCCGTCCTGCGTCAAAGCGGTCCTTGCCCGGCTGCAGGAACTAAACATCGTCGACGATTCACGCTATGCACAGATCTGGCTGCAGGCCCGCCTGACCCGCCATGCGGAAGGCCCCCGGCGGCTCCTGGCCGCCCTCCGCAGCCGGGGCATCTCCCGTCAGGCCGCGGGGACAGCCCTGGAGGCGGTCCTGAACCCCGCTGCGGAAAAAGTTTTGCTGGATAACTTCCTCAAAAAAAAACGGCTCCCGGAGGACACATCACGGATCACAGCAATTCTAAAACAGGCGGGCTTTTCCCCCGATCTTATCCGGGATTACCGTGAAAATAATTGAACCGCCGGAACACGATACCCAACCTGACGCGGCCGCACTGCACGTTACCGTAAGCGGACGGGTCCAGGGCGTCGGCTTCCGGCATTCCTGCTATGTCGAAGCCCGGCGCCTTGGCTTAAAAGGCTGGGTACGGAACACCCCGGACGGAGACGTGGAACTGTGGGTAGAAGGCCCTTCCGGGGAAGCCCTTGAGGCCATGCTGCAATGGCTCCACCGGGGCCCCCCGTATGCCCGGGTCGAC
>JAISFT010000028.1 GCA_031263435.1 Treponema sp.
ATCTCCTTCCCCGACGGCTACGAAAACGTAACGGGTTACCGCTGGGAAAGCTGGCATTACCGCTATGTCGGCGAGGACCTGGCCGCCTTTATTGATACCTGGTTCGGCGGTATCCAGCAGTACGCGCTGCAGTTTATCCACGCATGGGAAGAACGGCACCGGCCCTGACAGGTTAATGCGGCTCCGTTTTAGCCGATTGGGGGGTGGCCGGAAGACCAAGCTCTGCCTGCCGGGGACCGGCAGGCAGAGCGCAGGGCTGGAGGCCAGGGGGGGCCAGAGTAAATGTGGAAGCTCAAGGGGGCGAAAATACGAAGTATTTTCGCCCCCTTGAGCCAGCTACGGGCGGATTGGCCGTGGTAGCGGGCCCCCCCGGTGCCAGGCACCTCAGACCGGCAGGGTTGTTACCGCTGCGCCCAGGTCTTTGGCGGCCTTTTCCGCGGCGTTGGTACCTGCGATAATTACCGCTGAATTGCTTTTCTGACCGGCAAGGCGCTGCTGTACTGCCGCGATCTCGTCCCCCTGCATCCCGATAAGCCAGGTAAGGCTGCGCAGCCGCTGTTCATCGTTGAGGCCGTAGAGGAAGCGGAAAAAATCGGAGGAGCCCCGTTCCGCGGGGCTCCGGGGGCGGATCTCCCGGGCATAGGTGCCGATGATTGCCTTGTCCAGCGCCTCTCCGTCCAGTTGAAGGCCCGCCGGAGACAGGGCGCCGGTCAGGGCGGACCTGAACGAATCGAGGGACCGCAGTGGATTGGGGTCCCGGAATGTGGACATGGTGAAGATCCCCTCGATGCTGTCGGTGTAGGCAAAGGCTCCGTAGGCTCCGCCCTTCATGCGAATATCCTCCCAGAGGGGGCCGGTGGAAAGCTGGTGGGTCAGGACTGCTTCCGCCATGTGGGCCCGGGTGTTTATCGGGGAGGCTGCAAGGGTCATGGCGGCAAAGCCGATCTGCAGGGAGGGGGAGGCGAAGATCTCCGGCGCTGTTCCTGCTATCCCTATCGTCCCTGCTGTTCCCGTTGTCTCCGCTTCGGAACGCGGGCTGCCGCCGGCGCAGGGATTGATGGTGTCCACTGCGTAGAAGGGGGCGCTTTCCATGCAGCGGGGATTCCGGGGGGCAGGGGGGCCCAGGCGGAAAGAGGCTGCGGCGCTTTTGAGGGCATGGGTCATGGCGTCCTTGCCGCCGGTGAAGCTGGCGATGAGCCCGCCCCCGGCCGCCAGGGTGTCCCTGATATGGTTCAGCCGGGAGACGATCCCCGCGGTTTCCAGTTCCGCCATATACCGGGCAAAGCTGATCTGCCCTAGGCCGTTCCATATTTCGTTTACCGCGGCGGAACGTGAAGAAAAACGGGCCGCCCGGCTGGCGGCATAGTGGTGCCCCCCGGGGGCAAGACTGGCTTCGGCTTCGTTTTTCGTTTCCAGCACCAGGTCCCTGATCCGCCGCTGGTCGGAAAAATCGGCCTCTTTGATAAGCCGCAGCGCCAGGCCAAGGGCGTCGTCGATTTTTTCGTCCAGGCATTTAAGGCGGTAGACGATCCAGTCCCGGCCGCTGATGTCAAAGACGCCCGCGGGGGTGGCGACGGCGCTCCCCGATCCGGGGCTCGGGCTGCCGCTTCTCAGGGCGCCGTAGAAGCCCCCTACGGTGCGGGCCAGGAGGCCGGATACTTCCCCGTAATCCATGCCCGGCAGGCCCACGGAGGGCAGGGCGCCGCAGAAGAAGGGGAGCCACTGGTAATCCGCGGGTTCCAGAATATCCACCGGGATCGCCAGGTCGACATAGGTGATGCCGTTGGTAAAAAGCTCGTGGGTCAGGACCGGCGTCCCCCCCGCTTCGTGAAGGACATGGGGGGCAGTCTCTATCTCCGCCGCAAGATCCCCCCGGGAAAGGTGGGGCAGGGAGGCAAGGACCGCGGGATCTTCCTCCCGGCTCTGGTAAGCTTCCAGGGCAGCCTCTTTTTCGCGGAGGGCCTGCCGGGCTTCCGCGGAAAGGGCGGCCTCCTTTTCCTCCAGTTCCTCTGCCTGGCGCCGTTCCTGCTGCTCCCTGAAGTCCGCCCGGGGTTCCACGGTAACGAGGATTCTGTGGGGATTGTCCAGCAGAAAGGTGGTGATAAGGGACTCCAGGTACCGCGGATTGGCGGATAAATGTCTTTTGAGTTCCTGAAAACCCGGCATAAGAAGCAGGGTATCCCAGGGCCTGGCCCCGTGGAGCCAGCCCCGCAGGGAACGGCGCAGCCAGGTCAGCGAGAAGGGCCCGCCGGAACGGCGGATCTCCAACTGGGAGAATTCCATGGCAAGCAGGGCGGCCTCAACCTCCTCCGGGGGGAAGCCTTCGCGGGCAATCCGTTCCAGTTCTCCCAGGATCAGGGCCTCTACCCTGGGGGCGTTTTCCGGCGCTACCCCCCGGAGTCCCGCGGCAAAGATGGTTTCCCGTAGTTCATCGTCCAGGCCGGACAGGGGACAAAGGTCCTCCCCCAGGCCGGACTCCACCAGGGCCCGTGCAAGGGGGGAACCGTCGTGCCCCAGAAGGGCTTCCGTCAGGGCCGCCAGGGCTATGGTTTGGCCCTGATTGGTACCATCCGAACAGAGCCACGAGATAAAAACAGCGGCCTTGCCGTCGCTGCCTACGGGGCAGGGAACCACGATACTCCGGGGCTTATCCCAGCGTTCTGCCAGGGGAATGGGCTCCGCCGGACGGCCCTGGGGCAGTCCTGCCAGGAAGCGCTCGTTGATGAAATTGAGCTGTTCTTCCGTGGGGATGTTTCCCGCAAGAAAGATGCGGCAGTTCGCGGGGGAGTAGCGCCGGGAATGGAAATTCCGCAGATCCTCCCAGCTTAAGGAGGGGATGCACTCCGGATCGCCGCCGGAATCGCAGGCGTACACGGTATCGGGGAACAGGGGTTTGACGGACCAGAGCGCTGCATAGGTATCCGGGGACGAGTAGGCCCCCTTCATTTCGTTGTAGACTACCCCGGTTATGGACAGCCGTTCCTTTTCCGCCGTCCCTTCTTTCGTCCCTTCTTTTGCCCCGGGCCCCGACAGGGTAAGCCGGTGTCCTTCCTGCAGGAAGGTGTATTCCGAAAGCAGGGGCTGAAACACCGAATCCCCATAGACAGCCATCAGGTTAAAGTAATCCTGCCGGTTTATTGAGCTTGAGGGATAAACGGTTTTGTCCGGGAAGGTCCAGGCGTTCAGGTAGGTTTGCAGGCTTCCCTGTTCCAGCAGGGGGAAGGCGTCTTTACAGGGGTAATGCTCGGAGCCGCAGAGTACCGAATGTTCCAGAATATGGGCGACGCCGGTGGAATTTTTAACCGCGGTGGCAAAGGCAAAGGCAAAGAGATTTTCATGATCATCGTTGAGGATGTGGAAAACCTGGGCGCCGCTTGTGTGCCGGGCCCAGATGCCTGTGGCCTTTAATTCGGCCAGTTCAATCACGTCAATAATTTCGAATCCGCTGCTCAAGCGCCGGCCCTTTTCCAAGGTTAAGCTGTTCATAGACCCACATCCTTTGTTGTTTGTAAAACCTGCGGCCCAGCGGCCCACAGCCAGTCAAGAAAATTCCGAACCGCCTC
>JAISFT010000051.1 GCA_031263435.1 Treponema sp.
GTCCGGGGACTTATCAACTCCGCCACCTCGTTGGCGATAATTCCGTTGATCTCCGGCTGCTGCAGCAGCAACTCGTAATCCACGATAGGAATGTTGTTCTCCTCCGCAAAGGCCATCACTGCCGCCTGCACCGGCACGATAAGGGCCGCCAAATACTTTTGGTCCTGTCCCACCACCGCGCACTGGCTGATGTACCCGCTTTCCCGAAGCTTCAATTCGATAGGCACGGGCTCCACATTTTCACCGCCCCGCAGCACGATGGTATCCTTGGCCCGGCCGGTGATCCTCAGTTCATTATTGCGGGTCATCATGCCGATGTCCCCGGTGTTGAACCAGCCTTCCGGCGTCAATACCGCCGCGGTGGCCTCCGGCTTCTGATAGTAACCCTTCATCACCTGGCCGCCGCGGACGCAGATGACCCCGTTGCGGCCCGGCGGCAGGGCGCGGCCCTTTTGGTCGATGATACGGACTTCCGTATTAAGGAGTACCTGCCCGATGGTTCCCCGCCGGGACTCGTGCCAGCGCCGGGCCGACACCAGGGGGGCGGTTTCCGTCAGACCGTAACCTTCCTGCAGCCTGATCCCCACGGCGTTAAAAAAATGGTCCACCTTGGCCGGCAGGCTTCCGCCCCCGGACATTCCCGCCTTAAAGCGTCCGCCCAGCCGTTCCTTGACATGCCGGAATACCAGCAGCCCGGCGATGCCCTGGCCGGGGAGCAGCAACAGCCAGGGGAAAAAACCGATTACCGCATCCAGAGCCCGGATCCGGCCATGAAAATTCGGTAAAAGTCCAAAGGTCAGGTCCTTAAAGTAGGTATACATCAACCCATAGGATACACAGAGATCAAAGGCCCGTTTCCTCAGGCCCCCCTGCTGCCGGATATTCCGGTTGATGCCTTCCATAATCGCTTCCCATACCCGGGGAACGCTTACCATCCATTGGGGCCGCACTGCCTGAAAATCCGCCATCAGCACCGGGGCGATAGGTTTGGAATAGGCAATTCCTGTTTTGAAGAAGAAAACCACGTATTCGATACAGCGCTCGTAGACATGCCATACCGGCAGCACCGAAAGCCAAATATCACCGGGTTTCAGATCAAAAACCACAGCAAAGGCGGGAAGCTGGCAAAGAAAATTCCCATGACTCAGCATTACCCCCTTCGGTTCCCCCGTGGTCCCGGAAGTAAAGATGATGGTGGCAATGTCCTCGGTTCCGCCTTTATCCATCTCCGCCTCCGCATCCCCCGGATGCAGGGCATCGTGTTTCTGCCCCAAGGCCAGAAGGCTGGGGAAATACACTACCTTTAGTCCTGCCGCCGCGGCTGCCGCCTCAGTTTCGCCGTCTACCGGGTCATAACTGATCAGCACGGCAAGGGCGGGCAGTTCCGCCCGAATGGAAAGGAGTTTTTTAACCTGTTTTTGATTTTCCGCAAAGACCACCGCGCAGGCCGTAGTGCCCAGGATATAGGCCAGTTCCCGGTCCGTAGCATCGGCGCCCCGGGGGACATCAACCGCACCGATGGAAAGGGCCCCAAGATCGCTGACCATCCACTCCGGGCGGTTATCGGCCACAATCCCCACACGATCCCCCCGTTTTACCCCCAGTTCCAGGAGTCCGCCCGCGGCATAGCGGATTTCATCGTAAAACTGCCGGTAGTTTTTAGGTTTGAACCGCTGCCCGGCCTCCTGGCCGTTCTGCCACCTGGCCGGCGTTTCCTTGACATATTGAACAACAATATCCGGCGTTTCCGCGGCCCGCTTCCGCAGCATCAGGGGCAGGGTCCGTTCTGCGGAGGCCCCCCATGTGTTCTTTCGGCTGTCGATAGTTATCATGACAAAAATCAATATATTGTCAATTTAGATATTTTTCAAGCGGTGGATTTCCCAGGCATAAAAAAAACCTCCCGGGAAAAGGAGGTGAGGAAACCCGGGAGGCGACCTGGTAGAGAATTTCCGCCGGATTAATCCCGGCGGTTCAGATGTTGTGCACCGGCACTACAGCACCGGCCATCTGACCCCTATTTCAGTTACCTTAAACTTAAGATTTTTACTGTCCGGGGTCAAGGGAATTCGCAGCCGGGCAAGGGGATTTACTTTGGTATAACTGTAGATTTTCTCCTTAAATTAGTGCCCTTATGTTTGATTAAATGTACTTTCTTTCACAGTATCAGTACATCATTACAAATCCGCAAAACAGCGGATTACTCTTTTTTAAGGGCGCTGTCGAAGGCGACCTCCGAGGGGGGAAAGTCTATGCGGCGGACAAAATCGCAGGCTTCCCGGGCGCCGTGGTCCCGGTCCATGCCGGAGTCCTCCCACTCCACCGAAAGGGGGCCCTGGTAGCCGATGGCGTTGAGTTCCCGGATGATGTTCTCGAAGTCCACATCCCCGTGGCCCAGGGAACGGAAGTTCCAGCCCCGGCGGGTGTCCCCAAAGGTCAGGTGGGAGCCCAGGATGCCGGCCTTGCCATCCAGGGTAAGGGCGGCGTCCTTCATGTGGACGTGGTAGATCCGGTCGGCAAAGTCCCGGATAAAGATTACCGGGCTTACCCCCTGCCACTGGAGATGGGAGGGGTCGAAGTTGAAGCCCAGGGTAGGCCGGTAGTTGAATTCCTTAAGGAGCCGCTGGGCGGTGTAATAGTCAAAGGCTATTTCCGTGGGGTGGACTTCCAGGGCGAAGCGGATGCCCAGGCGGTCAAACTCGTCAAAGATGGGGGACCAGAGCTTCACGATGTCCTTAAAGGCCCGGTCGATCATCTCCTCGCTGGTCTGGGGGAAGGAGTACCAGTACTTCCAGATGGGGCTTCCCATAAAGCCGTTTACCACAGTAACGCCCATGTTCTTCGCGGTGACGGCGATACGCTTCATCTCCGCAATAGCCCATTCCTGGATCTCCCCGGGCTTTCCGGCCAGGTGGTTGGGGGCAAAGCCGTCAAGCCGGGGGTCCCAGAGGTCCCCCACGCACTGGCCGATAAGGTGCCCGCTTACGGCCCAGCATTTGAGGCCGTGGGCGGCCAGGACGGCCTTGCGGCCCTCGATATACGCGGGATCGGAGACCGCCTTTTGGGGTTCCAGGTGGTCCCCCCAGCAGGCTATTTCGATTCCGTCATAGCCAAAGGATTTGATCTTGCCGCAGAGCGCCTCAAAGGGCAGATCCGCCCACTGTCCCGAAAAAATAGTTACCGGCCGTGCCATAGACTCCTCCTGCCGCCCGCCGCCAAGGGCGGGCCCTGGTAATTTCCGGGCCGCCGCCCGGATGATCCTGTATAGCAATATTGTCCCCGAAAAACACCGGGGGCGCAAGGCCGGGCGGCAATTCCGAATTAAGGGGTCCGCAGCGTACTCCTTGCCGCAAGCAGGCCGAAACAACGCGGCCCCCATCCGGGGGGGTCCCCTTTGGATCCCCATATCCGCCCGGACATCCGCGCCTTGGATACGCTGCTACGGCAAGGAGCACCCTCTTTCAACAGGGAATTGCCGCCTTATAGACGATAAAAAAAGAAAGTTTTCCAGCTATTGGGGTTTCATCGGCTCATACAAGCAAAAAATGCCCAGTTTTTTTAATTCGGAACTGCTGAGGGCCGGGCGGCAATTCCGAATTAAGGGGTCCGCAGCGTACTCCTTGCCGTAAAAAGGCCGAAACAGCGCGGCCCCTGTCCGGGGGGAAGGTCAGGGGGGAATGGGGCGGAATGTCAGATCGGTGAAATTTTGCATAATCTTTCTATACTAAGGCCTTT
>JAISFT010000054.1 GCA_031263435.1 Treponema sp.
CCGATCCCTGGGGCCGGGATTCCAGCTATGCCCGGCATCACGAAGTAGATGTGGAAACCGTGCTGCCCCTGGTGGGAATTCAGCCCGAATTTCTCTACCAGGCGGAACGGTACCGGTCCGCCCTTTACGCGGCGGGAATCCGCCGGGCCCTGGAACACCGGGAGGTTCTGAAAGGTATTCTGGACAAGTTCCGGGACGAGGAACACAAGATCCAGGGCGAATGGTGGCCTGTGGGGGTGTTCTGCGGCGCTTGCAGCAAGGATGAAACGGAAGTAGAGGACTGGGATGGCGAATGGGGGCTGCGCTACCATTGTCATGCCTGCGGCCTTCGGGAGACGGTGGACCTGCGCACTGCCAAGGAAGTCAAGTTAGGCTGGCGGGTTGACTGGCCCATGCGCTGGGAATACGAAAAGGTGGATTTTGAACCCGCCGGTAAGGACCACCACAGTCAGGGGGGGTCTTTCGATACTGCCCGGCATGTGTGCAAGGAAGTCTACGGCTGGGATGCTCCGGTTACCTTCCGGTACGACTTTATCGGGATCAAAGGAAACCCCGGCAAGATGTCCAGTTCCACGGGCAAGCTGGTGGACCTGCCGGACCTGCTGCGGGTCTACACGCCGGAACTGGTCCGTTACCTCTTTGCCGGAACCCGGCCCAACACGGAATTTACCATTTCCTTCGATCTGGATGTGATAAAAATTTACGAAGACTACGATAAAACTGAACGTATCGCCTGGGGGGATGAAAAGCCCAAAGACGAGGAGGCTTTTAAGCGGGAAAAACGCATTTATGAATTTTCCCAGGTTCAGACTGGTCCCGAGGGAAGGCTCGCCATGCCCCCGGTCAAGCCCTATCAGATACCGTTCCGCCACCTGTGTAACCTGATCCAGATTGCCGATGGGGATATTGAAAAGGCCGTTGCCGCCCTGGGTCAGGGCGAAACGGGGAAACCCGGTCCCGATCAGATTCCCGGTATCCGCGCCCGTGCCCTCTGCGCCAAGTACTGGATCGATGAGTGCGCCCCGGAAGAATTCCGCTTTAAGCTGCGGACCCCCGGTGGAGCGTCCGCAGGGGCCGAAACCAGTGCGGTTCTAAGTCCTGAGGAACGGGACGCCATCCGCCGCCTGCGGGATACCGTTATTGCCCGGATCGAAACGTATGCCGGGGATAAGGACTGCGCCGAGGCAATCTACAAGGTCGCGGAAGACTGTCATCTGGAAGGCAAAGCCCTGTTCCGCTCTGCATACCAGGCCCTTATCGGCAAGGACCAGGGCCCCCGGCTTGCCAGCTTCCTGCGTTCTGTCAGCAAGGACCGCCTCCTGACCATCCTGGCAGAATATTGAGAGACGGGAGGTTGCAACAGACTGCCGGCTCCGGGCTATTTTTGCTTTTTCTTCGCCGGATTTACTGCGGCCAAATCCTTTATGGCCTTTACCAGTTCCGCGTCGGTCCCAATCTTTGCCATTGATGCGGGAAGCCTGTAGGTCCAGTCGAATTCGTTGTAGGTACCCGGTACGTTGATCCGTTCACTGGCCGCGTCCGGGGCGTACCATTGGGGGGACAGGTGGAGCAGGTCCTGTATCTGGAACACCCGGAACCGGGATGCCGCCGAAGCGATCTTCTGTAAAATTACCTTTGCGGTGCCGGGGTTGTATACCTTGGGCAGGGAAGGGACCCCAATAAAATCACCGAAGAGTTGTTGATCCGCCTCGTTGTCCCACCAGTCCCGGACCGTGGAACTGTCATGGACCGCAGGAGTACAGACTGAAAGTTCGGGATAATCTTCAAAGGGAACATAGGGCTGTCCCTCCTTGTCCCATTCCCGGTGCCAGCGGACTACCCGGAGACCCATGATATTAAGGCCGGCAAGGACACGGGGCACACAGTCCGGCACCGCTCCCAGGTCCTCTGCGCAGGGCAGCATGGAGGATGCGGCGGACAGCATAGAAAGGAGTTTTTTCCCCTCCTCTTCCCATATTTTTTCAGAGTCCACGCGCCGGGTTTCCAGAAGGGATTCCAGTTTGTTCCGCTCCTCCTCCGAAAGGGAAGCATAGGCCCGGCTTTCCCGGTAGAACCATGTGGGGAAGTACTTCCCCTTGTCGTATTCGTAGAAAAGCCGGTTGTGCCAGGCCTTGTAAAGGTACTTTTGCGCTACCCGGTGGAAATCCAGGTTGTCTATGTCCCTTTCGCCTCTGATATGTTCCTGAAAAAGCCAAAGTTCTTCCGAACCTATCCGGCTTAGAACCTGGGAGAATATCTGTTCTGCCTCCGGGGCGATGGCGCCGGAATCCATGTTCCCCCAGTTATTCAAAATTTCCCGCATGTTATCCCAGACTTCCCCGGTAGGAATGTGGGGCTGGGAGACCCAGCGAATCCGTCCCTCATCAAAGCCCAGGTCCCGCAGATCATCATCGGTTACCGGAATATAGGGGACGTAGCGGCCCAGGATAGAGGTGTTATCCTGCCTGCCGCTCGACCAGATACGGAAAAATCCCAATACATGGTCAATACGGTAAGCGTGGTAGTACTTTTCCGCCACTTTAAGACGCAGACGCCACCAGGCGTAATTGTCCTTTGATTGGGCCTGCCAGTTGTGGAGCGGGAAGCCCCAGTTTTGCCCGTCGGGACCGTACATATCCGGGGGCGCCCCCGCGGAAAGATCCAGGTGGAAATACTCAGGATGGGCCCAGACATCGCAGGAATCCTCGTTCATCAGGATGGGGATATCACCCTCCAGGATCAGTCCCGCATCGCTTATGGCCCTGGCGGCCGCACTGAACTGGCGGTCCAGGGCTTCCTGTACCCATACCCAAAAAAGCTGGGAATCCCGAAATTTCGGATCATCCCACAGGGCCTTAAGTTCTGCGGGGCTTACGGAACGGTGGCTTTCCCACTCTTTCCAGCCTTTTTCGCCGTTTGCCTCTTTTAAGCGGCGATAAACGGCATATTCTTTGGCCCAGGGATTTGCCTCCAGCCAGGCGGCAAGGCTGCCTCCGGGCGCGGCCTTTTTGGCAATATCATCCCCGGCGGCGGCGTAAATGTCCCGGAGAATTTCCATCTTGGCCCGGAGGATCGCTTCGTAGGGGAAGCGGGTTTCCTTGTCGAATTTTGTTCCATAGGCGCGTATCTTTTCTTTTACGGCCGGCCCTGCCTTGCCGAACTCGTCCAGGGCCTCGATCCGCAGGTACAGGGGGTGGAGGGCAAAGGCGGTCAGGCTAAAGTAGGGCGAACTCCAGTACCCCGTATCGTTTACCGGCAGGATCTGGATAAGTCCTATGCCCATTTTCTTACAAAGCAGGGCAAATTCTTCCAGATCGGGAAATTCCCCAACCCCCATGCTCCCGCTTCCCCGAAGGGCGCCCACCGGAACTGCTGTACCAATCAACCGCTGCCTTGTTTTTTCATTGCCCGGTACGGGGGCTTTTTCTTTTTCTGTTGCAGAACCGGTATGAACGGTTTGCTTTGTCCCTGATTTTTCTTTTGACGGTTTGTTTTGTGCCATGCAAATTACCTCCGGGCCCTGTATTTTATAAGAATACCGGGAACTTCCAAAATTATACTACATTTATGCCATATATGCAGAGAAAACGGAAATATTTCCCCTATTGCCTGCTGTTTGCAAAGACCCATGAATTAGTTATAGTAGTAACAGAGCCCGGGTATGAATAAAGTATTAAAAGAAAAAATAATGGAAGCCTTCGCTTCGGTTCTTCCTATCACCGCCATTGTGCTTATTATTGGCGTGGTCCTGGCTATGCCTGCGGGGACCATCCTGGAGTTCATGGCGGGGGCCGCCCTGCTCATTATCGGGATGGGGTTTTTTACCCTGGGGGCCGATATGGCTATGATACCCATGGGGGAAGGTATCGGCGTACAACTGACCAGATCGTCTAATATCGTCATTGCCCTTGTGGTCAGCTTTATCATGGGGCTTATCATCACCATTGCGGAGCCGGATCTCCAGGTCCTGGCCCGGCAAGTGCCCTCAATACCTCCCAATATTCTTATTTTTACCGTTGCCGCAGGGGTTGGTTTTTTCCTGGTTGTGGCGGTACTCCGTACCTTCTTCAAGATCCCCCTTTCCATCCTTCTTCTTTTGTTTTACCTGGTGGTATTCGGCATATCCTACTTTGCCCCCAATACGTTTATCCCCGTGGCCTTCGATTCCGGGGGTGTTACCACCGGGCCCATGACGGTGCCCTTTATTTTGGCTATGGGAGTCGGCTTGGCCTCCATCCGCAGCGACAAGAACTCTCAGGACGACAGCTTTGGCCTGGTTGCCCTGTGCAGTGTCGGCCCCATCATAGCGGTCCTTCTTCTGGGGAGTTTTTATAACCCCCAGGGGGTAACGGTGGAATCCCACGTAGTCCCCGTTATCGAAACCAGCCGGGATGTGGTGGAAAGTTTCGCCCTGCAACTGCCCCAATACAGCCGGGAAGTGTTCTCCGCTATGGGAGCTATTGTTATCTTTTTCGCAATCTTTCAGCTTATTTCCCGCCGCTATAAGAAACACCAGCTTGGACGTATCGGGATTGGGTTTATCTATACTTTCATAGGTTTGGTGGTATTTCTTACCGGGGTGAATGTGGGCTTTATCCCTGTAGGTCATCTCCTGGGTTCCGAAATTGCAAGCACCCCCTTCAAGTGGGTACTGGTACCCCTGGGGATGGTGATAGGCTACTTCATCGTTTCCGCCGAACCGGCGGTTTATGTGTTGAACAAGCAGGTAGAGGATATTTCTGCCGGGGCCATTACCCAAAAGGTGATGAACCGGGGCTTGGCCATCGGCATGTCCATAGCCCTGGGGATTACTATGGTCCGTATCCTTACCGGGCTCCATCTTATGTGGTTCCTTATCCCCGGCTATGCCTTTGCCCTGATCCTTACCTTCTTTGTGCCCAAGATATTTACCGGTATCGCCTTTGACTCCGGGGGGGTCTGCTCCGGCCCCATGACCAGCACCTTCCTGCTCCCCCTTGCTATGGGCGCGACCGAAGGGGTTGGGGGGGACCTTATGACCGATGCCTTCGGTATTGTGGCTATGGTAGCCATGACTCCCCTTATCATTATCCAGCTTCTGGGGCTGGTTTACGCCCGCAGGATGAAGGTTTCTGCGGAACCGGAGCTGCCGGGTATCAGGCCGGAGGAATTGGGGGATATTACGCTGTTTGACGAGGTGCCCATCAATGGCTAAAAAAACAGGCTTCTTCAAGCTGCCCAATGTCCTTGGCAAGTTTATGAAGCTCCCCCGGCTGCGGGGTTCTGATCGGGGAAATTCCCATCTTGCAGAATCCCGGTCACAGTCCCGGCTTAAATTGGTGGTTTTTATCATCGACTGGAACAAATCCCATCTTTTGTCCGAGGTTTTTGATCAGGAGCATGTACGGTTCCACTTTATCAGCAAGGGCCGGGGAACTGCGAGTTCGGAAGTTTTGGACCTTCTGGGCATCGGCGCCGATGATAAGGCAGTGGTAATCTGCCTGGAACAGGAGATTTTGGCGCCCGTACTCTTAAAAGAGGTCCGTCAAAAAATAGGCCGCCACAGTCCGGGGGCGGGGATTGCTTTTTCAATTCCCCTTTCGGGTATCAATACCCCGGTACTTCGGGTTTTTAAGGAAAGCATTTTGAAAAATGAGAAAATAGGCCCCGCCCAGGAGGGAGAACCCATGAAGAGTGAGATTAACAACGACCTTATTATTTCTATAATAAACCAGGGCTACAGTGATGAATTTATGACCGTAGCCCGCGAGGCAGGGGCCGCCGGCGGCACGGTGATCAATGCCCGGGGGCTTGCCCATTCCGGCCCGGTCAAGTTTTTTGGGGTTTCCGTTCAGGATGAAAAGGAAATTGTGCTGGTTCTTTCCAGCCGGGAGAAAAAGGTCCCCATCATGCAGGCGGTAAGCCAGTCCTGTGGTATTACAACCAAGGCCGGGGGGATTATCTTTTCCCTGCCCGTTGATCAGGTCATGGGCATGTCCTCTGATTAGGGAAAACGGTCCCCGGGTTTACAGTTTTTAGATTCTTTAAGACGTATCCTTGTCGTTTTATCATTTTTTTTGACCCCCAATATGAATTTTCCACAAGACGAGGCCTGTGTTACCAGCACTATACTTGTAAATGGCAGGTGAACAGCCGCGGAATGCGGTGTTCGCCTTATCCGAACAGCCATTTATGAGATGGCAGCGATTATCCAGTAGGAGGATAGAAACATGAGGAAAACCACGTTTGGTTTTGTTGTTATTTTAGTCACCATGATTGCTTTTTCTTGCAAGAGCACAGGAGATACCAGTGTTGTCGATGCCACACCCCCCGCCCCTGCTCCCGCCCCGAGACCGGAACCGGAACGAGTCCTGGAACAGATCTACAACCAGTATGAAACCAAGATTATCCTGACCGGGGCAAAGGAATATACAGTGGTCAAGGGCGACACCCTTTCAAAAATTGCCCGGGATAACTACGGACCTGCTCCCAACGCCTATTGTTTTCCCCTTATCATTGCGGCTTCCAAGGAAAGCGCCAACATTTTTGATCCCGATGAAATTGAGGTGGGTATGAAACTTATCATTCCCGATCTTCAGGAAAACCTGAACGACGCGAAGGCCCGCGACAATCTGAAAAATCTTATTTGGGATGTGGCGGATTTTTATTCCGGGAAAAACGGCCCCCAAAGCGCGAAGCTCCATGATGGATTGGTTAAACTGCACGATACCTTGTAATATCCACATATAGGCCGGATAATATTGATCCGCCAAAATAAACCCAAGGAGAATTGACATGGAAAACCGCAGATATTTTTTTACTTCTGAATCGGTAGGGGAGGGACATCCCGATAAACTTTGTGATCAAATTTCGGATGCTATATTGGATGCCTGTATCGGCGCCGATCCCCAAAGCCGGGTTGCCTGCGAAACTTTTGCATCGACATCATTGGTGCTTGTTGGCGGAGAGATTACCACGAAAACCTTTGTGGATTTTCAGAAGGTAGTACGGGAAGTGGCCGAGGACATTGGTTATACGGACCCCAGTTACGGCCTGGATTGCCATTCCATGGCAGTGTTGGATATGATCCACAGCCAATCCCCCGACATCAGCCAGGGGGTTTCCGGCACAGGGCTGGAGCGTTACAAGGGTCAGCAGGGCGCCGGGGACCAGGGTATGATGTTCGGTTTTGCCTGCAACGAAACCCCGGAGCTGATGCCGCTGCCTATCAGCCTGGCCCATAAGATTCTTATCAAGGCAACCGAGGCACGGAAAAAAGGCGCCATCAAATGGCTGCGGCCCGATGCCAAAAGCCAGGTAACTGTAGAGTATGAGGGACACAAGCCTGTCCGTGTGGATGCGGTGGTAGTTTCTCATCAGCATGATCCTGATGTTTCCTACAAGGAAATTGAGAGTGGAATAATCGAGGAGATTGTAAAACCTGTTTTGGAGCCTACGGGTCTTTTGGATGGGGAAACCAAGTACTACATCAACCCCACCGGTCGTTTTGTGGTGGGCGGACCCTTTGGCGATACGGGGCTTACGGGCCGCAAGATTATCGTGGACACCTATGGCGGCATGGGGCGGCATGGGGGCGGCGCATTTTCCGGCAAAGATCCCACGAAGGTGGATCGTTCTGCTGCTTATGCTGCCCGGCATGTTGCCAAGAATGTTGTTGCCGCCAAGCTTGCCGAGCGCTGTGAGGTGGAACTAGCCTATGCTATTGGGGTTCCTTTCCCCGTATCGGTGATGGTGGATACCTATGGCACTGCGCTTGTTCCGGAACAGCAGATCGAAACGGTGGTTAAAGAGATTTTTGATCTTACCCCTGCGGGGATCATTAAGGCCCTGGATCTTCGCCGGCCTATCTACCGCAAGACCGCATCCTATGGTCATTTTGGCCGGAGTGAATTCCCCTGGGAATCTACTGCTGTTGCGGAGAAACTGGCAAAGGCCGTTAAAGGGTAAACATGGAGGTTAGAGTTGAGAAAAATATTGATGGCAGTGGCGGCGATTCTGGTACTGATGAGCGCCTGCACAAGCCAACAGGCGGCGCTTAGTTTTGATCAAGTCCTGGGGAAGGAATGGAAACTGACCGGGATCAGGGTTGAAAATATAAGCACCGGCTATAGCCGGGAAGGGTTGGGCACGGGTTTTCCTGATTCGTATACCCTGCTGTTCCAGGATGAGATGATTAGCGGCCGGGCTGCTCCGAATATCTATCGCGGTCCCTTTGCGCTGAGTGAAAACCAGGGTATTAGTTTCGACAAGATGGCCGCAACCCTGATGGCTTCGCTGGGAGAACCCGGGGGGCTTGGGGAAAATGAGTACTTTAAGTACCTTGAGGAAGTATATCGTTGGGACATAAAGGATGGCAGGCTGGAACTTCATACCAAAAACCAAGAAGGAAAGGCAAGCGTCCTGGTGTTCTCTCAGTAATTCTCATTTTACCCGGCGAAAAGCGAAAGGACGCCGCAGGACTGTAGGCTAAACCTGACCCACAGAACAGCGTGTTCCCGCAGGGGCGGGTAATCCCGAAAAAACGCCTGTAGAATCTGTCTCCGCTATCTACGATACGCTGGCGGGGGTGTGTGGGGGCCGGGCTAAGCCTCCGGGAAAACGCTTGTAGAGTCTGCCTCCGATATCTGCGATACATCGTATCTGCGATACGCTACGGCAGGGAATTCCAAATGTTTTCCCGGGGGCTTAGCCCGGCCCCCACACACCCCCGCCAGTAATCGT
The DNA here is from genome assembly GCA_031263435.1 of Treponema sp. The sequence goes on from JAISFT010000054.1 coordinate 8,722, forward strand.
GGAGTGAATCCGCAGCTTTTTACAAACGTAAACGCTTTGCCCCGGCTCTGCCGACACGTTGGGGCAGGCCAAGTTTAGACTGTAGGGGGGCGTCCTTTCGTCTGTCGGTACAACTGAGCGTTACTGATTAGCCAAGGAGGAAAAACCCGTCAAATGTTTGAAATTGAGAATTGCTGGCTGAGAATTGCCGGTGTTCTCTCTTTGAATTGTTTCACGTGAAACATTACGTCATATCTGCGATACGGTGTATCTCCGATACGCTGTGGTGGGGGAGTGTGGGGGCCGGGGTAAGCCTCCGGGAAAACGCTTGTAGAGTCTGCCTCCGCTATCTCCGATACGTCGTATCTACGATACGCTCCGGCAGGGAATTCCAAATGTTTTCCCGGGGGCTTAGCCCGGCCCCCACACACCCCCGCCAGCACTCGCGGAGTAATTTCGCAGCTTTTTACAAACGTAAACGCGTTGCCCCGGCTCTGCCGACACGTTGGGGTAGGTCAAGTTTAGACTGTAGGGGGGCGTCCTTTCGTCTGTCACCAAAACTGAGCATTACTGGATCACCCAAGGAGGAAAAACCCGTCAAATGTTTGAAATTGAGAATTGCTGGCTGAGAATTGCCGGTGTTCTCTCTTTGAATTGTTTCACGTGAAACATTACGTCATATCTGCGAT
>JAISFT010000086.1 GCA_031263435.1 Treponema sp.
CCGGTTACGGCGCCACCGTCCAGGAAGGGACCGTGGAAATTGTGGAGATAGGGCTCCCGCTGATCGAAACCGTAGTTTCCCGGATCGCCCGAATCCCCGAGCGTTCCGTGGGACAATCGGAAAAAGACAAGCTGCAGGAACTGGAAGGCGTACTGCAAAGCCGGATTTTCGGCCAGGACGAGGCGGTACGCGCAGTCGTCCGGGCGGTCAAGCGGAGCCGGGCGGGCTTCCGGGCGGAGGGCAAACCGGTGGCCAACTTCCTCTTTGTGGGGCCCACGGGGGTGGGCAAGACCGAACTGGCCCGGCAGTTGGCGGATATCCTGGGGATCGCCATCCACCGCTTCGACATGAGCGAATACCAGGAAAAGCACACCGTGTCCCGGCTGGTGGGGGCCCCTCCGGGCTATGTGGGCTACGAGGAAGGGGGGCTCTTAACCGATGCCATCCGCAAGCAGCCCCATGCGGTGGTCCTTCTGGACGAGATTGAAAAGGCCCACCCGGACATCTACAACATCCTCCTGCAGATCATGGACTACGCCACGCTGACGGACAACAACGGCCGCAAGGCGGACTTCCGCAATGTGATCTTTATCATGACCAGCAATGCCGGCGCCCGGGACATCGGCAAGGGGCTCATCGGCTTTGGGGAACGCCGGGTGGACGAGTCCGCGGTAACCGAAGCGGTGGAAAAGACCTTTACCCCCGAATTCAGGAACCGCCTGGACGCGGTGGTCCGCTTCGGCCACCTCTCCCGGGAGATCATGACCAGCATCATCAACAAGGAACTGGACATGTTCAAGGCCCAACTGGCGGAAAAGAAGGTCCGGCTGGAACTGAGCGCCGCGTGCATCGACCGCCTGGCGGAAGAGGGCTACAGCCGGGAGTTCGGCGCCCGTAATGCGGGCAGGCTTATCGAAGACAAGATCAAGGGCTTTTTCGTGGACCAGGTACTCTTTGGAGACCTCAGTGCGGGCGGCGCAGCCCGGGTAGATTACCGGGACGGCGAATACAAACTGGAGATCCTGGAATCCGCCCTTACCGGGACCGCCGGGGGGCTTAAAACCCGGGACACGGACGAGCTCCTGGCAGGCCCTGCGGGGGCCCTGCCCCAGGACGCCCCCGGAACGCCGGAAAGGATCAACTAGGTGGGCCGCCGGTATTCTCCCGGCCCCGATCCTTCCTTCCCCTACCTCGATGCAGATCGCCGGTACCGTTTTCCCGATCCGGCCTCCGCGCAGGGAGACATCATCGCCATAGGGGGGAACCTCTCCCCCGGCATGCTCCTTTCCGCCTACGAACAGGGCATCTTCCCCTGGTATAACCCGGAGGACCCCCTCATCTGGCAGTCCCCGGACCCCCGCTTCGTCATCTTCCCGGAAAACCTCCACATCTCCGCCAGCATGGAAAAAATCCTCAGACAGGGAAAGTTCAGCGTCAGTTTTAACCGGGATTTCCTCGGGGTCATCCGGGGCTGCGCGGCCATAGACCGCCCCGGCCAGGGGGGCACCTGGATCAGCCGCGACATCATCGAAGCGTACACAGAACTCCACCACCTGGGCTGGGCCCATTCGGCGGAAAGCTGGCAGGACGGGGAACTGGCCGGAGGCTGCTACGGCATCAGACTGGGCAGCATCTTCTGCGGGGAATCCATGTTCGCCCGGCGCAGCAACGCATCCAAGGCGGCCTTCCTCAGCCTGGCGCAGTACCTCTTTGACGACGGAGTCCGCTTCATCGACTGCCAGGTCCCCACAGAACACCTGCGCAGCCTGGGGGGCCGGGAACTGGACCGGCCGGAATTTTTAGCCCTCCTCAAAGAGACCCTGCAGTACCAGGCCCCCGGCCCTGACGGAGTACGCAGTTCTCCGGGCCAAGCTTAGATCATGAAGGGGGGGACACTTACCGGACCTTTCCTCCGCAGCCGCCCCACTTCGTGGGGCACCGGCGATCTGTCCCCCCCTCCACTTCACAAAAACGCCCCCACCGGCAAAGCGGGGTTCGGGGCCCGCCCCGAACCCCGCACACGCGGCGCAGCCGTTTTTGTTCTGTTTACCCCCCAATCGGGAACGGCCGCCCAACGGAGCCCCGCGGCGCGGCCGGCGCCCAGGCAGCCAACAGAACCTCCCCTCGAATAAAAACAAATTAGAAAAAATACCAAAAAATAAATTTCAAAAGACACATAACGCGCTATATTTTATTCACCAAAGAACCAATCAGCGATTCAAGAAGTCTTATATTTTCACTCCTGTAACTGTCCATTATTCTGTTTTTCAATTCTTCCGGCAATGATTGTATATTGGGTATTTTTATTTTACGCAAAGTCTGGGCCTGCCTTCGCAAAGCCCCACCGTTCATTATTGTACATTTTTCCATTATCTGCTTATTAACAAAATTTGTAGAAAAAAATGCCCTTAATATCAACAAATCGCTTAAACTATTACCAATGATATAATAAAAATTATGGTGGGGGTAATAATGCCCCTTGTCTAAATATATAACATTTTTTGTCGAAATGTCGGGTATCAATAATTTCGGCCTGGCAATAAGGTCTAAATCTATCTTATCAATTGTCCTGTACCAATTATTCGGGTTTTTATTTGCAATGTATCTTTTCATCAATTTATCTTTGTTGCTGTTTAAATAATTCGATAAAACGGGATATTGCAGTAAATCTATAAGATCCCCGGTTTTTGCATCAAATGGATTAATTATATAACTGTTTTTCCAGTCAATATCTTTTCCGTTTACATCGTTTCTTGTTATCAGCGGAACTAGTACTTCATCTTCAATATTGTTCTTTTCTTTGTCTATCAGAAATATTTTATCGGCGCCGGATGCAACACCGATGCCGATCTTGAAACCCAGATCCTCTATTGCGAAAAGATTTTTATTCATATCCGATAAAACCAATTCTCCGTCATTGTTTATTGCATCAATCTTCTTTGCCGATCTTTTTATACTGGAAAAATTTAACGACTGCATAGAATTGGCTGTATAGAAATACATACTCCTGTTTCTGGCATTTTGAATTGTTACTATTATCGGATAGGCATTTACATTCTCATAAAACGGGTTAATATTTTCAAGCCTGACAATTCCTCTATAGGAATAGTTATCTTTTATAGTTAATCTGAGAGGTTTTCCATATTGATTGTTTAACCAGCGATCCGGGCAGATAAATGACATGACACCGTTTTTATTAAGCG
>JAISFT010000133.1 GCA_031263435.1 Treponema sp.
GGGCAATGGGTATCTCGGTCAATGCGGTTTCCCTGGCCCTTAACGACCGCAAAGGGGTAAGCGAAGAAACCCGCATCAAAATTATGGAAACGGCCCAGGAACTGGGCTATCTGGACAGAAAAATCCGCTATACACGGACATTCAGTCAGCACCACCTCTGTGTTCTGATTCAGGACATATACGAAAATGTGGGGTTTTACAGCGAGATTTTATATTATGTTATCAAAGAGGCAAAGTATTACGGATATGATACGATTGTCCACTATTTTAACGAACAGAATATGAACATACCCGGCTGCATCGCCAAACGCCAGGTTGCGGGGATCATTGTTTTGGGGAAAATAGCCTCCCCCAATGTAGAGATGTTTCTGACGCTGAACACCCCTATGGTGATTGTTGATCATAACCCCCGGCTGCCGAATACCAACTGTATCTTAACGGACAATATTTCGGGCGGCTACATGGCGGCAAGATACCTTATCAGGAAGGGGTTTACCAAAATCGGCTATATCGGCGATTTTTCCTATACCAAATCGGTAAAAGAACGCTACTATGGTTTTCTGGAAGCCCTAGTCCAGGAGGGCCTTGTCAGGTTTGAGGATACCAACGAATACATTCGTAAATATTCGCTTATGGGGAATATTGAGCCTTACCTGATCAATAACGATATAGATGCCGTTGAGAGGATACTTCCCCCCAAAGGGCGGATGCCCCAGGCTTATTTTTGCGATAATGACGCCGCGGCGTTAATTGTAATGGAAGCGCTTAAGAGGAAAAAAATCGATGTCCCCGGGGAAGTTTCGATAATCGGTTTTGATAACGGCAGCCACGCGGCAAATCACAGTCCCAAGCTTACGACGATCAATGCCAGCCGGGAACGCATGGGACAAAAAGCTGTCCGGCGCCTTGTCCAGCTTCTTGACAACGGGAATCTTGAGGCGGAACATACGGTTCTTGGGGTAGAGTTGGTGGAACGGGATTCGGTAGGGACTGCATCAAAACCGCACGTTAAGGGGTTGTATGCCTGAAAAAAACAAGTGGGGGTAGCGGAACAAAAACCCTGACGGGTTTTTGTTTACGGGGTTTGGGCCAAGGGCCGATAGGCCCTTGGCCCAAACTCCACGATGGAGAAAGGCAGGGTTTTTGTGGAGCGAGGGGGAGCCGCCCGCCAAAAGGCTCGTTACAGGGTAAAATTGGTTTACCCTTTACATCAACAGTGCTCCCCCCCCCATAGTTTTAAAAAATTTTCGGTTTTATGACATTTTTTTCTTGACTTTTGTCAGGAACCGTGCGATATTGATGGAGTGACAGCCTATATCTGTCAGTAGGGCGCTTAACCTTCGGGTTGTCCGACCCTGTGTAATCCGGGTAAATGGCCGGGTTATTTGGCCCCCCAATTTCCCTCCCATGGACTAGGGGGGCCTTTTTTTGCCCTTTTCCGTTTGCCGGCTCTGAGTTACCCGTTAGAATTTGACAATTTTCTCCCGGGGCAGGTATTTTCTCAGAATGTCCCGCAGTTCGCTCAGGATAATCGGCTTGGCAAGAAAATCGTTCATCCCCGCCTGCAAAAACTGTTCCCGGGCCCCGGACAGGGCATTTGCCGAAAGTGCAATAATAACAACCGCGGCAAAGTGGCCGCCCAGTCCCCTGATGGCCCTGGTAGTATCCAGCCCGTCCATGCCGGACATCATGTGGTCCATAAAAACAATATCGTAGTCAGTCTGCTTTACCTTTTTGACGGCCTCTTCCCCGCCGTCTGCAGTATCCGTACTGATGCCGTACTGTTCCAGCAGGCCCCTGGCCACCGCAAGGTTTACCGGGTTATCATCAACCACCAGTATTTTGGAATTGATAACCTTAAAAGAAATGGCTATGTCCCTGCGGGTTTCCGCACGGCGGCTCCGGTAATCTTTTTCCCCGTTCAGCACATCCGCCAGCGCGCTTATCAGAACAGGCCGGTTCAGCGAATTCGGTATAAAACTGTCGTATTTTTCCGAGGCTTCCTTGAGGAGTACAAATTTAATATCCGCGTTGCCTAAATATTTAGTAAAACTGTCCTTGCCGGAGCTGTCGAGAAAAACATGGGTAAAACCGCCGGATTCTATCAGTGCCCGGATTCTGCCGGTTTCCCCGGATACCTCTCCGGAGACACCCAGGCTTTCCAGCATATCCCGGAATGCCCCGGCATTGTAGGAAACAGGTTCGTAGCAAAGCGCCCTGATCCGTTCCGGGTTATCTACCGCGGCCAGCCTGCCCCGGTGCAGCCCCCTGCAGACAATATAAAAAGAAAAGACGGAACCCTGACCGTATACACTTTCCACACTCATGCTGCCGCCCATTAGCTCTACCAGCCGGCGGGTTATGGCAAGCCCCAGGCCGGTACCTTCAATGGACCGGTTTTTCCGGGTATCAAAACGTTCAAACTCGGTAAAAAGATTTTTCATATTACCTGCGGAAATACCCATTCCCGTATCCTTGACGGAAAAATGGAGCCGCAGATCGCCGCCTTCCGGAATTTCCGGCCACACACAAAGCTGGATACAACCCTTTGGGGTAAATTTAACGGCATTGGTCAGAAGATTGATCAGGCATTGTTTAAGCCGGACTTCGTCGGTGTTTATAAAGGGCGGTATATCCTTTGAGACAGCGGTAGTAAAAACAAGCCCCGCGGCCGCGGCTTTAAGGTTAACCATATTAACCGTATCGTTGATAAACGAAATAAAACTGAACGGCTGGGGAATAATTTCCATTTTTCTGGCGTCGATCTTGGAAAAATCAAGAATGTCATTGATGATATTCAGCAGGGACAGCGCCGCTCCCTTGATCGTATCCGCTCTGGCCGCCTGTTCCGGATCCAGGGAATTCTGGAGCAGGAGATCGGTCATGCCGACAATGGCATTCATCGGCGTTCTTATTTCGTGGCTCATGTTCGCCAAAAAATCGCTCTTGGTCCGGGCCAGCGATTCGGCATCGTTTTTGGCAGTCATAAGTTCGGTAATATCGATCCATTCAAAGAACCGGGAATATTTTTTTTGTTTAAGGATGGTCGAACGCATCCAAAGCCAGTATTTTTGGCCCCCTACGGTAACGGAAAACACATCCGCCACATCTTCATCCCGTTCCATAAGTTCCTGAAAGATCGTCCGCAGTTCCCCGGGGGGGAATATATCGAGCAGGGGCCGGCCAAGGACATAGGGCCGGGGAATGTCAAGCCATTTTGCCAAAGTAGTGCTGATATAGTCCACCTCGGCCTTTTCGTTGACAATAACCAGGAACGAAGGGGTCGATTTCAGTACGGTTTCAAAGGTATTTTTGGTCTTTTCTATTTCCGTAACCTGCTGCCGGATCAAACACAATATAGTATAGAGCAAAATACCGATCATATCGTAGATAAAAAATTCCGATGCCGCATGGTACCACGGAAATTCCGATCCCAAAATATGTAAACCGGGGGAAAACACCAGGGGTATTAAAGCAGCATTGGTAAGACCCATGTAAATCAAAAAGCCGCGGGGATAGAGAAAGGAAAAACTGACAATTTCCCAGACGATGACAAAAATGACAAGGATCCGGTCCGTTCCCATTATCGCTGCGAACGCCAGTTCTACAAGTACGGGGGAAAACGGCAACAGCCATGACTTAATCTGCGGTTTAATCCGGTATGGCAGACCAATGCAGAGTACCATGATTATTTCCGCCGATGCGGCAATCAGGCGGCCGTGCCGCTCCGCCCCGGGGGGAAGAAAAACAAAACAGTAAACCAGGGCAATGACCAAAAAGAATAAATCGGCGATAACAACCATCCACCGCACAACCCGGGTATCCATCCAGGCCCAGGCAATATTCGTCTTGGTCATAACTACATGGATTCCAATGGGACGCCGCGGGACGTATTGCGGCGCACCGCCTCCCGGTTAATATCATCGGGACAAACAAAATCCACCGCACGGGGGACTACTTCATATTCAACAGCGGTATCGTAAAAATGTTCGCCGTCTATGCAGATGTGCATTATTTGATCCGTAACGATACTGACGGTTTTAGCCTGATAATGGGATATATAATGGGGCCATTTATCATAACGGCCGCGGACATAGTCAAATATCAGGGGCGGCATTTTGAAGCCGGGAACCGATTGTATCAAATAGACATCCAGAATACCGTCATCGGGCCGGGCATCCACCGCCGGGGCCAATCCCTTTGACAGAAAGGGTTCGTTGGCAATCAATATACTGCGGTATGTTCCCCGCAGGGAAAACCCGTCAATCATAACCCGGTAGGACTGGATAGTTTCTTTTTTGGCGGAGTAGTACAAGGCCAGGGCAAGATATATACTGCCGGTCCTGATAATCCAGCCGGGTAAAAAATCCACATTCTCTATGATGCTGTCTCCCTGCTGGGATGCAATGGCCTCTATCCCCATATAACCGGTGCAGATACCGTAATTATTTCCGCATTTTATAAGATCAAACGTCGAGACGCCGGAGAAAACCAGATTTTTAAGAGACCGGAAGCGCTCTATCCTGTCCTGCCCAAAATAACACAAAAAAGTATTGTCTATGCCAAAGGGCCAGCAGGCCACCTGCACGTTGGGCAGCCCGGCCACGCCGTTGATAACCTCAAACAGGGTACCCATACCCCCCACCGCGTATACCCGCACAATCCTGTCCGCCGCAGAAACATAGCGGTGCGTAAAACCCACGGCATCCCGTTTCCACCGGGTAATATGAATATCATATTTAACCTGGGGAAAGGCAGCAAAGAAGCTTTGTATCTCCTGGCATATTTTATTGGTCTGCCCCCTGATGAAAAATGCTTTTGGATTAATGATAAAAAGATGCCTCATGAAACCCTGTTTTCCGGTTGTGGAGTGCCCCCCGTCTTTAAATATTCCAACAACAAAACCATATCCTGTTCCGCCCCGTCATAATCCATGCTGTCCAGGGCATCGGAAATCCTTTCCAGCGTTTCCTCTATCTGCGGCCGGGATTCTGCGACCCCCTCCGCCCCGCCGTCTTCCCAGGAATATCCCAGCAGAGAACCTACACATTCGGCAGCCCTGGTAGAATCGAACATCCGGGACGCTTCCAGGGCCTCCTCCAGGGCGCCGATCAAAGCCGGGATGCTGCCCGGCCCCCTGGACGGAATTTCCCGTTTCCTGGCGATGGCCTCAAGTTGTGCAGTAAAGGCGGCGAGTTTTTCCTCAAAGACCGGGTAGGTCCCGGTGCAGTACCCGGCATCCCCTGCCTTGGCGGCAAATTCCAGTTCCCTGGCCTGCTCCCCCAGCCCTTCGGCGCCTATGGCATTCAGGGCCCCTTTTATTCCGTGAATTTCGATGCCAAAGGCCGGCAGATCGGCCGTGTAGAGGGACCGCATGGTTTGCATCTTCGCGGTAAAGGACCTGGCGGAAATCCGCAGCAGTTCGCCGTATTGTTCCTCCACGCCGCCGGCGTGAAACAGCCCCTTATCCACATCAAGTTCTTTAATGGTCCTGGCAGCCTTAATTACCGGCAATTCTTCCTTTCCTGGCGGGGTAGATTCGCTTTCCGCCGCTACTACCGGCATCGGCCTTTCCGCCTGAGAAGCAGAAGCGGAAACAGAAACGGAATTCTGCGGCGCGGGGGCAACACCCATGGCAACAGCCTCCTGCGTAAGCATAAAAGATATTGTCTCCGATAAAAAGAGCAGGGCAACATCGTGATGAACGATAGGCCCCGTTTCACTGTCCCCCTCCATAATGGTATAAGCCCGCAGATCATTGGAAACCAGGAAGGGGAGGATACAGAGAAACTGGGCCTGGCTTCTGGCAAAATCAATCTTCTGGTGCCGCAGGGCTTCGGCATTCAGGGAAAGGTATTTTTTGCCGGAAAGAAGGGCCGCCGCCTGCTGATGGTATAAAAATTGTTCCCCCTCCACCCGTTGTACGCCCTTGTCCGGTTCAAAGGACGCAAAAACACGGGCAGCTTCCCCGGTAACCATAACCAGCAAAGCCCTGCGGATCGCAAAGAAATCGCCGATAACAGGCATCATCTCATCAAAAACATCTTCTATGCATCCATGCCGGTACAGGGCCTTGTACAGTCTGGTATACATATCCAGTAATTTTTGGGATCGCTCCTGCATGGTGATATGCATTCTGAACTGTTCCACCATGCGGTAGAAAGACTGGATCATCGTCCCAATCTCATCCCGGGAGCGGGGCCGGACAATCTCCGTATCAAATTTCCCCCGGGATATGGATTCACAGGCCAGGTTCAGATCACGGAGCGGCCTTGATACAGAGCGGAACAGGTAACAGAAAAACGCAATAAAAATTATCAGGAAAAGGACAAAGGTACACAGAAACAGACGTACCAGGGGAAACAGGGGGTCCCGGACACTGCTTTCCGGAACGATGGTATATACGATATACACAGATTGAACCGCATAGAGCAGCATGACGGGAATCGTAACAAAGATAAAAAACTTCAACCAAAGGGCATTTTTCATATCTCCGTCCCAGAATCCTGCCTGTGGCAGTTTAATCGTGCTCTACACAACAACCATACACACCAGTATAAAACAGATTTGTCAAAAAATACAGTTTTTAGAAAAACAGGACCCTGTTCGTTGGCAGAATCACCTGAAGAAACTCAGCCGCCCATACTTGTACCATTTTCCCGAGTTACGTTTATTCGGCTGATCGATCAGCCGGAAGATATAGGCGGCAAAGTTATCGTCCTCCCCCGTTTCCTGGGAGGAAAAGCCCAGAGTAACATAGGGTTCCGCAAGAGACGAAGCAAGCAGCCCCTGGGCAAAAGCCCGGAACGCAGCGGCGGCAGAAAGCCCCAGAAGATCCGCCTGATCATCACGGCCGGCCGGTGAATCCGGCACCACCAGCGCCAGGGTGCCGGATCGCCGGGCCCGGAAGATCTGGGCCAGCTCCCTGACCAGGAAAAACCAGCCCTTGATGTGATCGTTTACCAGAATCTCAATATCCAGGGGCAGAAGTTCGGCCGCGGGACGGCGGAAAGACGGGGGATTACAGACCAGGACGGCCTCGTCAATACGCTCAAGCTGATGGGCTGCAGAAAGAACCAGGGTACGGGCGGAGATGGGACTTCCGGGATTCCAGGCCAAGGGTATAGCCGCCGGACCGGATTCCCCGGATGGGGCCGGAACAGGATCCCGGGGGAGGACCTTTGCCTGTTCTGAAAGCCGGTTGGGCAGCAGAACCTGGGCAAAACGCTCCACCCGCCTGGCTGCCTGGGCAGCAATGGCGGCGCAGAGCAACGAATCATTCCCCACAATCAAAATACCTCTGGTCATTACCTCAGTGTACCTTCAGGCGGTCCCTGCCACAAGGCCGCACACAGGGCATCGGCGTTTGCTTTTGTACAAAGGTCTGTAGATCCTTTCCAGGGTTAGGTAGGGTGGCGGCGGGGCAGAGCCCCTGGGGAAACACTTGTAGAGTCTGCCTCCGCTATTTTCAATACGCTCTGGCAGGGAATTCCAAATGTTTCCCCGGGGGCTCTGCCCCGCCGCCACCCTACCTAAGCTCGTCTGGTTCAACCGGCCCTTATACCACGACAAACGGCGCCACCCTGCTCCGCGAGGGGGAAGAACTGTCTGTGAGCAGGAGATAGGCGGGGTATGGGGGGAACAGGG
>JAISFT010000137.1 GCA_031263435.1 Treponema sp.
TCCAGCCCCTGCGCGGTGGACGGACAGGGCGTTCCGCTGGCGCTGCACCCTGAATTTGCGGAAAACCCCAGCGCCATGTTTGTTCTGTGGAAGGACCATACCGGCATTGCCGAGGCGGAGCGGATCAACCGGCTGGTAAAATCGGGGAAGTACCCCGACTTTACCCAATTTACCGGTGGGCTTTACGCCCCGGAATGGTACTGGGCCAAGGTTCTGCGGGTACTGAACGAGGACCCCGGGGTGGCCGCGGCGGCCGTTTCGTTTCTGGAACACTGCGAATGGATGCCCGCCCTGCTCTGCGGTATCCGGGAACTGGGGGCGGTTAAACGCAGCCGTTGTACCGCGGGGCACAAGGGGCTCGGGCATTCCGAATCCGGCGGTTACCCGCCGCGCCGCTTCTTCGAGGATATCGATCCCCGGCTGGGGCCGGTGTACGAATCCCTGGGAACCGAAACCTGGCCTGCCGACACGGCGGCGGGGACTCTTTCCGCCGAATGGTCCCGGCGGCTCGGCCTGCCCCCGGGCATCCCCGTTAATGTGGGGGCCATTGACGCCCACATCGGGGCCGCGGGCGGCGGCGTCCGGCCCGGCCGTATGGTTCTGGTGGTGGGGACCTCTACCTGCAGCATGATCGTGGGGCCCGGCCCGGCTTCTCCGGGCGCAGAAAAACCGGAACCGGAAAAACCGATCAGGGGTATCTGCGGCCAGGTAAACGGATCTATCGTGCCCGGCATGATCGGCTACGAGGCGGGGCAAAGCGCCTTTGGGGATGTCTACGCCTGGTTCCGGGAACTCCTGCTCTGGCCCCTGGAAAAGCTGCTCCCCGCGGCCGCGGCCGGAAACCTGAGCCCCCAAACCAGGGATGAACTGAAAAACGAAATCCGGGGGAAACTGCTCCCCGCCATCGAGGCGGAAGCCGGGAAAATACCCCCCGCCGAAGACGCGGCGGGGGCCCTGGACTGGTTTAACGGCCGCCGCAGTCCTGATGTAAACGCCCGCGTCAGGGGGGCCCTTACCGGCCTGAGTCTGGGAACAGATGCAGTAAAACTGTACCGCTCCCTGGCGGAGGCCACCGCGTTTGGCGAGCGGGCCATCGTGGAGTGTTTCCGGGAACAGGGCGTCGGCATCGAACACATCAATGCTGTGGGCGGTGTGGCCCGGAAATCGCCGCTGGTCATGCAGATCTTGGCGGATGTGCTGAACATGCCCGTCAATGTGCTGAAAAGCGATGCCGCGGTAGCCCTGGGGGCGGTCATGTTCGCCGCCGTAGCCGCCGGCCTTTACCCGGATATTCCCGCGGCGCAGGCGGTCCTCTGCCCGCCGGTGGAAAAAACATACGTCCCAAACCCGGCGCATGTCAAAATTTACAACACCCTCTATCATCACTACCGGGAATTGGGAAACTTTGAACAGAACCGCAGTAAAACTACCGATTGACCCGGAACAAGCTTCGCCGGGAGAAAACCCGTCAAATCAGGGGTAATTTGACGGGTTTTTGTGGTTGTTGAATTTTTCCCCCCGATACACGAAAATGGGTAGTATCGGAGTTCGTCCGGCGAACAGAGGGGCCACAGCAAGCGGGGGAAAACATGCTGATTCCGGGGGCAGGATACCAGACAGACCGGCGGTTTTGGGGCCTTATCCCGTGTACCCTGCTGCTGCTACTGGCTTTCTGTTCCTGCAGGGGCCCGGAAACAGGCGGGGCCAGGGATCCCCTCATCGATCTGCGGAGTTACCCCATCTACCTGAAAAACGGGTTTGAAAAGAGTCTGGCGGGGGAGCCCGCGGACGAAAGCTGGAAACGGATTGACCCGGTCCCCGGTAATCCCGCGGCGATCAAGATAAAGTACTCCGGCCTTGAGGGACTGCCCAAACGGCGCTTCCTCTCGCCCCGCCGCCAGCGGGACCAGGAATTCACGCTAAAAATACCTTTTACCACCGATGAAAAATTCATGGAACTGCTGGAGGACGAAAATATCTTCATACCGGGCATCTTTTTGGCGGGCATCGGCGACAACTGGGAGGTGTTTCTAAACGGGACCCTCGTCAAATCGGAACTCCACCTGGACGGGGACGGGCAAATTCAATCCCACCGGAGCCATCATCATGTCCGCATCCTGGTACGGCGGTCCCTGTTCGTACCGGGAACCAATATCCTGACCATAAGGATCGTCGGCGATCCTTCGTATGAGAACACCGGCCTCTTTGTAGCCTCCCCCTATTACATCGGAAACGCGGAAACCATGGAAATCCGGCACAACGAAACTCTGGCGCTGCTCCTCTGCGGGGTCTATATCTTCCTGGGAATTTACCACCTTATTTTATTTTTAATCCACCGCGGCGCCCGGTACAACTTGTACTACTGCCTTTTTTCCACATCCCTCGGAATTTACTTCCTGATCAGAAGCGCCGCCGTCTTTTCCTTTGTCCGGGATACCAATATTCTCCTCCGCTTTGACATGGGAATACTTTTTATGGTGATACCCCTGCTGGCGGCCTTTGCAGAGGAATTGAATTTCAAAAAAATAACACCCCAGACCAAATGCTGCTTTGCCGTCTTTATCTTTTTGGCCCTGCTCCAGGCCCTTTTCCCCCTGCAATTCGGCGAGGATATCCTGAAAATATGGCAGGTGCTGGCAATCGTTGCGGCCCTCTATGTAACCGGCTACGATTTTATCTATGTTTTCTGCACGGGCCTGCGCAAAAAATGGCGGGAGGAAGGCGGGAGCCCGGCCCGAATCCTGGGGCGCATGGTTTCCACAACCACCCTGGGAAACCTGATGATCGGGCTTCTTATCCTGTTTGTTACCAGTCTGTTTGATATTGTAGACGCCATGATCCTGCATCTCAACCTATTCAGTTCCCGGTACGGATTCTTTGTGTTCACCATCGGCGCGGCCTTTGTGCTGGCCCGGGAATTCGGATCCCTTTACAAGGCCCTGAACCGGGCCAACATGGCCCTGGAAAAATCGAATGCCAACCTCGAAGACATGGTACAGGACCGGACCCGGAAACTGGAAATACAGACCACCATTGCGGAACGGGCTTCCCAGGCAAAAACCGAATTCCTTGCCAGGATGAGCCACGAGATTCGCACACCCCTGAACGTCATCATCGGACTGGCGGATGTGGAATTACGGACCACTACCGAAGGGGAAAGCGGCGGCAACCTAAAGGAAATCCGAAACTCCGGGGCCGTGCTTTTGGCGATCATCAACGATCTTTTGGATATTTCAAAAATAGAATCCGGCCGCCTGGAACTTTCCCCGGCGGAATACGGACTCGTAAATCTGCTGCGGGAGAGCATCAGGATGAATCTGTTCCGTATCGCCTCCAAGCCGGTACGCTTCGAAACCAATATTGATCCTGCCCTGCCGGAGCGGCTCTACGGCGATGAGATCCGGATAAGGCAAATACTGAACAATCTCCTTTCAAACGCCGGTAAATATACCGACTCCGGAACAATTATCCTGCGGGTCTGGGGCGAACCGGAAGGATTGGAGGATATTACCCTTTGTTTTTCCGTGGAGGATACGGGGCGGGGAATCAAAGAGAACAACCTGAAACAGATCTTTTCCGAATACCGGCGTTTTGATGAGGAGATGGACCGGGGCATCGAAGGCACCGGCCTGGGGCTTTCCATCACCAAGAAGCTGGCGGAACTGATGGGCGGATCCATTACGGCCCAAAGCGTCTACCACAAGGGCAGTACCTTTACCGTCATGGTCCGCCAGAAAATCACCGGCAGTACCCCCATAGGCAGCGTGGACCTCCTCGATTCCTCCAACTACGGGGACAGCGGGGAACCGCTGCAGATCGTCTATTTTCAAAAGCCCGATGCCCGGGTCCTGGTGGTTGATGATATGATAACCAATCTGAAAGTGGCCCAGGCGCTGCTTAAGCCCTACAGCTTCAAAGTTAGCTGCGTTACCAGCGGCAAACAGGTTGTCGATGTTTTCCGGGAGGGACGAATCAAATTCGATCTGGTTTTTATGGACCACATGATGCCCGGCATGGACGGCATAGAGACCGTCCACATTATCAGAAACGAGATAAAAACCGAATACGCGCAGACGGTGCCCATCATCGCCTTAACGGCCAACGCCATCGTGGGAAACGAGAAGATGTTTCTGGAAAACGGTTTTCAGGATTTTCTCTCGAAGCCGATAGACCTTGTCAGGCTGGACAAGGTCCTGCGGACCTGGCTCCTGAAGGCATAGCCCCGGGCAGGCTTGACGGGCGGATTGGGTATACGCATAAAAATTGTGGACCCAAGGCGGATTTGGGATACAATTTTAAGAATTCACCACAGAGGACACGGAGTTTCACGGAGGACACCCAAGGGAGTACGCAGGAGCGTGTTGTGTGTGCGATTAAGCGCGGCACAGTGGGCGAAAAAGGCTCGCCTTACGGAACGCGCAAGGGATTGAAGCGGTATCCTTTTTTGCCACAGGCAAAAAAGATACAAGCGGAAAGCCCGGTCCGGCGCCCGCAGAGCGGGCGGCGGATGCGCCCAAAAAAGGAAAATGAAAACTCCTATGCGTTTATCCTGATCCTGCCCGGCTTCTTCTTGCAATTTGTCTCCCCCCGGTGTAAAAATTACCGGAGGAGTGGTGTATGTTAATTCCAAAGGTAGAACACCGGATTAACCAGTACCTGCGGTTCCTGAAGGATCTGC
>JAISFT010000157.1 GCA_031263435.1 Treponema sp.
ACCGCCAGGCTTTCCTGCCTGATGTATAGGGGGCCGTGGAATTGAAGGGAAACCCTGCCGTACATGCCGGAACCGGTGTACCAGCGGGAATCGGCGGCGTCTTCGTGGCTCACCTTTACGGCGATAACGTTTCCCTCACCGGGCCGCACGCAATGGCTGATGTCGTAACGGAAGCCGCTGTACCCGGAGGGCCGTTTTCCCAGGTAGTACCCGTTGCACCAAACCTGGCTGTTCTTGTAGACCCCGTCAAAATTAACAAAGGCCTTATTCCCTTTTTCCGCCGGGACGCTGAAAACCGTCCGGTACCAGGCGGTTCCCCCGGGAAGGTATCCGGTGCCGCTGGAATGTTCCCGGGAAAAGGGAAAGGACACCGCCCAGTCGTGGGGTACGATCACCTCTTCCCAGGAGCCGTCGTCAAAGTCCGGAGCCCAGGGATCGCTGTGGAATTCCCGGCTGAATTTCCAGTTTTCAAGGTACCGTGTATCCATTTTGAAACCCCCTTAACGCTGAGTGTATATGACCTGGGAAGATCTTGTCAAAGTATTTTTTGAAACGGGTTTCATGGATCTATTGCCAGGGCCGGGGAAAACCGATAGGATTTTATACATTTATGATAGCCCAGGTGCCTACTATTTACGACATCGCAAGGGAAGCGGGGGTTTCCCCGGCCACGGTTTCCCGGGTTCTCACGCGCAAGGCCCGGGTAAGTCCGGCCAAGCGCAGTGCGGTCGAAGGGGTCATCAAAAAATACGATTTTAAGCCCAACGCCCTGGCCCGGGGGCTTTCCACCTCCACCCGGATTCTGGGCCTCATGACCGCGGATATCCGCAACCCCTACTACGCGACCCTGGCGGTGGAGTGCGAGAAGGCGGCTAATGAACAGGGTTATACGGTGCTGCTCTGCAACGCCCTGGGGGACAAGGCCCTGGAAGACGCCCATCTGGAAAAATTCTACGCCCAGCGGGTGGAGGCGATCATCCAAATCGGCTGCCGGGTAGACGATCTGGTCTCCGATCCTGCCTATGCGGGGCATATCAACCGGATTGCCCGGACCATTCCCTTCATTACCACCGGAAAAATGGACGGCGCGGACTGTTATTCCCTGCGAATCGACGACGGGGCGGCCATGAAAATGGTCATAGAGTACCTGGTTTCCCTGGGGCACCGGGAAATCGCCTTCTTTGGAGGTGCAAAACGGGTTAAATCCACCTACGACAAGTGGCAGCAGTACATCTATCTGCTGGGAGCCCACGGCCTTAAATTTCGGGATGAGTACATACAGGAGGGGGATTACACCGATTCCGGGGGCTGCGGCTGCCTGAAAAGGCTTTTGGATTGCCCCCGGATACCCACCGCGGCCATCGCGGTGAATGATTACAGCGCCGTCGGGGCCCTGCGGGCCGCCCATGAACAGGGGCTTTCCATCCCCCGGGATCTGTCCCTTATCAGTTTTGACAACACTTACCTGTCCGAGGTCGTCATCCCCAAACTCACGACCGTGGATTACAACTACCTCGATTACGGCCGGGGGCTGGTGAATACTGCCATCCGGGCCGCCCAGGGGGAACCGATTCCTCGGCTCCAGTTCATCAAACCCCGGCTCGTAGTCCGGGATTCCTGCGCCCCATTTTAGAAACCGGTTTCATAATTTGTTCTCGCGTCCACGGAAAAGCGGGCTTTTGGCCGTAAAAACGCGTTAAAATTTGCCGGTTTACCTGGCCGCCTGGCCCTCAGGCGTTCGGGGAGCCCTGCCACTGCGTTTTTTTCGGATTTTTGTATAATTTTTGTTGACAGCTTTGGAAAACTACTGATATACTAATCTCATTATATGAAACCGGTTTCTCTGACGGCGGCCGGCTTCCAAAAACCAAAAGAGGCTGTTTGGCGGCCTTAGCTCAAAAGACAGGAGATTGGTATGAAAGCTGCTTTATCGCTAATGTCTTCGCCCCCCCCCCCCCCCCCCCCTCGATAGGTTTACCGGGAATCCCGGCGCTCGTTTACAAGGGGGCGGTTCTATGCGCATAGCACAGAAATCCCTGGGGAAACGGCTCTGGGACTGTAAGACCCTCATCTTGATGTGTACGCCGGCGATTCTGTTTTTCGTCGTTTTTTCCTATATCCCCATGCCGGGGGCCTACATTGCCTTTACGGACTTTAAGTACAACCTGGGGATCTTTGGCAGCCGCTTTGTGGGGTTTGAAAATTTCCGCTTCCTTGTTATTTCCGGCAAGCTCTGGCAGCTTACCCGCAACACGATCCTCTACAACCTGGCCTTTATATTCCTGGGGAACGCCCTCCAGGTTTTTGTGGCGATATTACTCAACGAGATACGGAACCGCTGGTTCAAAAAAGTAACCCAGACCATCATGTTCCTGCCCTATTTTATCTCTGCGGTCCTGGTCGGTTTTTTGGCCTACAGCGTGCTTAACTTTGACTTCGGCTTTATCCCCAACCTGGTAAAGTCCATGGGCGGGGACCCTCCCCGCTTCTACGGAAACCCGGTACTCTGGCCCTTTATCATCGTGGCGGTCCACTTGTGGCAGAGCACCGGCTACGGGACCATCGTTTATTTCGCCGCCATCATGGGGATAGATACCGCCATCTACGAGGCCGCGGAGATCGACGGGGCAAACGCCATCCAGCGGATCCGCTTCATCATCCTTCCCAGCCTGAAACCCACCATGGTGATCCTGATCCTCTTTTCGATCGGCGGGATTCTCAAGGGAAATTTCGGCCTCTTCTACAACCTGGTGGGAACCGCCAACGCGGCCCTGCAGCCCATGACGGATATTATCGAGACCTACGTGTTCCGCAGCCTGATGAGCCAGTTCAACTTCTCCTACTCCGCGGCGGTGGGCCTGTACCAGAGCGCGGTGGGGTTTGCCATCGTTATGGCGGCAAACGGGGTCGTCAAGAAAATTGAAAGCGACTACGCGCTGTTCTAACGCCGGTACTATGGAGGAATCATGAACGCTGTAAAAATTGGAAAACTTGAACCCATAAGGAAGGTGCGGAAGGACGCCGTATCCACGGCGGTTACGCTCTTTGCCGCGATTTTTGTGCTGGCTTTCGCCCTCGTCTGCCTTCTGCCCTTTGTGATGATGGTCTCCGCCTCGTTCAGCGATGAAAACATCGTTATGACCGAAGGAATCGGGATTCTGCCCAAGGGCTATTCCGTTGAAGCCTATACGATCGCCCTGAAAAATCCCCGGTTCATCGTCGGCTCGTACATCGTAACGATTCTGCTGACTTTTTTCGGCACGGGCATCGGCCTGTTTCTCATCGCAATGACCGGCTACGCCCTGTACCGGCCGGATTTTTTCATCCGCAATAAAATTTCCTTTTTCTTTTATTTTACCACTCTGTTTTCCGCGGGGCTGGCCCCTTCGTATATCTGGATGGTGCGGTATCTCAACCTGCGGAACAACTACCTCGCGGTGCTGCTCCCCCTGCTCATGTCTCCCTGGCTTATCCTCCTGATGAGGAATTTTATGAAGTCTATTCCTTTCGAGATCACCGAGTCCGGGAAGATAGACGGGGCCGGGGATTTCAGGATTTTCATCGCCCTGGTGTTCCCCATGCTCAAGCCCGCTCTGGCTACCATCGGGCTTTTCCTTGCCATGGGCTACTGGAACGAGTGGTACAACTCCATGCTGTACCTGCCCAGCCTGGATTACAAACCCCTCCAGTATTACCTCTACAAGATCGTCAACGAGGCGGCGGCGCTGAGGCAGTCTCTGGCGGGTTCCGTGGTCATCGTGGGGGCGCTGCCCACCACGACGCTCAAGATGGCCACCGCGGTCCTGTCCACGGGGCCCATCATCCTTCTGTATCCCTTTGTGCAGAAATATTTTATCTCGGGGATCACGGTGGGATCGGTAAAGGGATAGGCCCGCGCGGCGGTACGGTTTCGCCGCAAGATAACAATGGAAAAAAGCCTCGTGGAGGCTTAAATCCTCGTAGAGGATTTTAGAATATGTAAGGAGGTTCTTTAATGAAGAATCCGATGAAGTTTTTTTTGGCCGCGCTGCTTGTTGCCATAACGGCGGGCGGCCTTTTCGCGGGAGGCAGTACGGACGGCGGGGCGGGGAGGACGACCCCCATCACCATGCTGCTTTTGGGCAACAAGCCCACCAACGGCCGGGCGGACGCCGCCATCGCGGAGATCAACAAACTTGTGGGGCCCCGGATCGGCGTGGAACTGCGGACCGAATACGTGGAGTGGGCGGACTGGCAGAACCAGTACCAGCTCAGACTGGCTTCCGGCGACCCCAATCTGGACCTGATCGTTACGGCCACAGACTGGCTCTACGCGTGGGAAATCAGCCGCAAAGGGGGCTTTTACCCCTTAACGCCGGAACTGCTCCAGAAAAACGCCCCCCAGACCTGGGCGGCGATCCCCCAGTCCCACTGGGATCTCTGCACGGAAAACGGCAAGATCTGGTTTATCCCGGAGGATCAGTACAGCCAGTACACCAATCACGGCATGTACTGGCGCAAGGACTGGGCCGCCGAAGGGGGCATTACCGCGATTACCAAATTTGAAGACCTGGAACGGTATTGGGATGTGGTAAAGAGAAACCACCCCGAAGCGTACCCCTGGGACGTGAACGGCGCGGAATATCAGGATATGGGGCTTATCGCCGGTTATCTAAAGGCGAAATTACCTATCCAGACTATCACCGGCGTCGCTATAGGAAACTTTGGAGAGGCCGGTATCTTCCAATACAACACCAACGATCCTTATACGGTGGTGTCCGCTCACATGGACAGCGCCGAGTTTGTAGAAGCGGCCAGGATTAGTGACCGCTTCGCCAAAAAGGGTTTTTGGCGGGAAGACGTCCTGAACTACCGGGGCGAAACCCGGAACCTCCTTCTGGCCGGCCTTTCCGGTTCGGATCAGCACCATGTCCAGACGTATCTTGGCCTGCGGGAACAGATGGACAAGGATCAGCCCGGATCGGAGCTCCAGATGTACTGGTGGGGCATGGAGAACAACAACGTTAACAAGGACCTCCTGACCCACGGCGCCATGGCGATCAACGGGGCCTCCCGGAACGTGGAGAAGGCTTTACAGCTCTACGACCTCTTGCGGAACGACAAGCAGATCTACATGCTCTACAACTATGGGCTTGAGGGGAAGGATTATCTCGTGCTGCCCGACGGCAGGTTCACCCGGCCCGCAGACTTCAATTCCAATACCGACTCTTTGGACACCAATTTCTGGGCGGGCCGGATGGACAAGTTCGAACCCGCCTGGGACACATGGTGGAGCGGGCGCGGCGCTTTTATCGATCACCTCAACAGCTTTGCCATGGAATATCCCCTGGGGAAATTCAACTTTGACGCCACTAAAGTGTCTGCGGAAATGTCCGCTCTCGCGGACGTCTGCGCCACCTACATTCCCGCCATCCACTTCGGCAAGACCAACAACCCCGAAAGGGCGGTGGCCGATTTCCGGGCCGCCCTGCGGTCCGCCGGTTACGATAAGGTAAAGGCGGAAGTCCAGGCCCAGCTTACGGTCTACCGAAACGCCCGTTAGGGCAGCATTGCAGCGGGTGGTCCGAGGGCCTCGGCCCTCTGGATCACCCGTTAAAACAACACGGGAGCGGCCCCCAACAACACGAGAGTTGCTCGGTGACTGTCACCAAATTGGACGGCTGTAAACACGTCCCCCCCTTATGGGGGGCTATTTTAAGTTAAGGAGCATTGCCATGTTGGAATACACATTGGAACCAAACGAACTGACCGAGAACCCCAACGATTATCGCGCCCAGGTTATCAACGTCTCGTCTTCCACCCAGGAAGACATCATCAACCGCATTATGGAGATAGGCGCGGGGCTCACCCGCTCGGATGTCGTCAGCGTATTCGAGGCCGAAAAGCAGGTCCTCGCCCGGATCATCGCGGACGGCGGCGCGATCAACACGGAGCTGTTCAACGCCTTCCCCAGCATCTCCGGCGTGTTCGATTCGCCGGACGAGCCCTTTGACCCTACCAAGCACAAGGTGCACATCAAACTCCAGGGCGG
>JAISFT010000162.1 GCA_031263435.1 Treponema sp.
AAACAAAGGGGAAACGCAGAATGAATACCAATCGTCCTGCCGGGCAGGGTCCCGTCCAGGCCCGCGGGTTTAACCATGCGGCCCGGCCCGCCGCCTGCCTCGTTCTTTTACTGGCCCTGCTGATTCCCCCGAATCTCTGCGCCCAAACTGCCCCCCTTCGAACTTCTTCGGGAACCTCATCAGGCCCCGTCAGGGGCCCCCAGGAAGGCTACGACCCCGATGGCAAGGCTATCGTGGCCCTGCTCCCCTTTACCGGGGACAGGGAATCCGCAGCCCAATTTAACGCCGCCGCCATCCAGGCCGTGGCGGATCTCGGCCCCTACAGTCCCCGGCAGGTAAGCCGGGAAACAGTAGCAGCCGCGGGCCTTAGAATCCCCACCGACATGCCCCCTGTCCAGGAATTGACGCCCGGCGTCCGCTACGCCCTGACCGGCGGGGTATATCCGGCAGACGATGAAGCCCAGGCCTACCTCCAGTTGTGGCTCTGGGATATGAACAGTTCCGCCATGATCTACACCGATGACCTGGTATACGAGGATATCGACAGCGCCCTGGAAAGCCTGCCGGGTCTTGTGGAATGGCTTTTTTCCCACATCATCGAACAGCCAGCGGAAGCCGAACCCGGAGAAGAAACCGGCTGGGACAACAGCAGGCTCAATGTGGGAATCCGCTCCGGCCTTTCTCAGCACTGGTACACGGCCCCCAACGAAAGCATCCCCGGCGCCTATTCCCTTACCTACGAAGGCGGCTTTTTTGTGG
The DNA here is from genome assembly GCA_031263435.1 of Treponema sp. The sequence goes on from JAISFT010000162.1 coordinate 760, forward strand.
CGGTACAGATCAATTCCCTGATCACCCTGCAGGCCGAAGCCGATTTTATTTGGGACGATCTGGTGTACCGGGGGGTAGATAACACGGCCAAAGACATTACCTACAATCCGGTTCTGGCCAATGAGCAGCGCCATTCTTTTTCGATGCTCTTTCCCGTTCTTGTTAAATTGAGTTTCAGGCCCGGCAGTTTCCGGTTTTCCCCCTACGGCGGTTTGTTTTTCTTCGCTCCCCTGGGGGAAGTAAGCTACAGCCGCTACCCGGAACGGGCGGACGGAGGGGAGGGTTCCTTCTCCTGGTCCTCCGCGGCGCCCCTTGGTTTTTCCTTCGGCTTCGAGGTAGCACGGAAACTGGGGCCGGGGATCATCAGCGCCGACATACGCTACTCGACAGATTTTGGTAATATTACTATCCATGACAGCGTTACTAATCCCGGCAAATCCGAAACCGTGTATAAGCGGAACATGCTGTCCTTTATCATAGGATATTCCTTTGGTCTTATGGACATGAAGAAATAGGGGGTTGTTATGAAAGTACGGGCGCTTTTACTTGCCGGTATCCTGTTTCCGGTCTTCTGTTTTGCCCAAACCCAAACGGGCAATGCCTCATACAACGCCGCAAAAAACGGCCTGCACATTTCCCACGCCAGTATGTCCTTCAATACCCGCGTCCGGGTAACCAATCTGTCGAATAATCAGCAGGTCATAGCAACCGTGGACGGCCGCATCCCCGCCTCGGACCCCAGAATAGCCGATATTGCCCATGAAGTGGGCGATGCTATCGGCATGTCCCATACCGGATACACCAGAGTTCTCCTGGAAGAAATACTGCCGGAACACGCGGCAGCTCCCGCCCCGGTCCCTGCCCCCGCCCCCGACCCGGCCCCCGTCCAGCAGACCAGCCCGGCCCCCGTTCCGGTTCCCGTTCCCGCCCCCGTCCAGCAAACCGCACCCGCTCCCGCCCCGGTACAACAGACCGCCCCAGCCCAGCAGACCACCCCCGCTCCGGTTCCCACCCCGGCCCCGGTACGGCAGACCACCCCCGCCCCAATCCCCGCTCCTGCAGCCAGCCCCGCACCGGTTCCCGTCCAGGAACCCGCCGTTGAAATCATCGAAACCATCGTTTCCCCCCCTCCCGTTCAGTACGTGATGGTAGACAGACCCGTGCAGACCTGCGCCGCGTCCCCCCTCTGCGTGGCGATCCTTATCCTGGCAATTATCGCAGTCCTGCTCCTTACAGCAATTCTCGTACTCCTCTGCCGGGGCCGCGCCCCCCAGTGGCCCTGGTACTACCCCGTATGGGTCCGCCGCCACATACGCTACAAACGCAGCCGCAGATTCTAGCAGGCAAGTAAAGACTAAAACCACTGAGTTACATGGAGGACACCCGGACGGGTAACAAAAACCTCCGTGAAACTCCGTGCCCTCCGCGGTGGTTTCTTCCTTGGCCCTGGCGCAGCCCGAGCCGCTTGCCGGCTCTTAAATTGCCGCCCAACCAGCTACCAGGCGAAGCAGTCCTGTTATGCACAATTGGTCGAAAAAATTACGAAAAATTAGCAAAAACACTCGCATAATCATGTATTGTGTATTATGATGTGTATTGGAGGATGAAAATGAGAACAAATATCGTTTTGGATGATAATTTAGTTGAAGAAGCCTTCAAATTTTCACAAACAGTCTCCACAAAAAGAGAATTAATCGAAACGGCTTTGAAGGAGTATGTGAATAATAGAAAAAGAAAAAGTTTGAAAGAATTGAAAGGAAAAATAAAGTTCAGTGTGGATTATGATTATAAAAAAATGAGGGAACTGAAATGATTATTGTAGATACATCCATCTTAATAGGGTATTTTAAAGGAATGGAAATTCATCCCTATGATAAAATGGATTTTATTATTGACAACGATATCCCTTATGGGATTGATAATCATATTTACCTTGAATTGTTGCAAGGATCAAGAAATGAATCGGAATATGATATTTTGAAAGAATATTTAAGTACATTGCCTTTTTATGAATTGAAATATGGAAAAAAATCATACGAAAATGTGGCACAGTTGAATATAAAGTGCAGAGAACATGGGATAACCATAAGGAGTACAATTGATTTAATCATTGC
>JAISFT010000229.1 GCA_031263435.1 Treponema sp.
CGTAGGATTTGTAACAAAAACTCCGCGGTACTCCGTGCAAACCGTGGTTTTTCCTTAAAAACGATAATCGCTTATCAGCGGTTTTAGTCTTTACTACCTATTAGTATCCAGGCAGCAAAGAAAATGTGGTTCCACCTTTCCCTGGCGCAAAACTTCATCGCACAGCGGAAGGCTGCATGGCGTGGTCATTTGACCAAGTCATGCAGCCCGCGCAAGGGATAGAAGCGGAAATACCGCAGACCCCCCCGCAGGGGACCCCTGCGGGGGTCGAGGAATTGAAGCGGATAGCCCGGTCCCCGCCACAGGCGGGGATGCGCCCTAAATATGGAATCCACAGTTTGAATGATGTCCCGATACTAGAGTACATTCGTTTTTATCAACGAAAGATATAACCCTTTAGTCCTGCCTGCCTGTCTGCGCTCATCCGCCGGGGTGCCCGTTCGCCGGGTAGGAAGGTTCTTCCAAGGTCCCCGGGTTCAGCATCAGAGCGGAACCGTCCTGCCGCTGGGTAAGGAGGAAACCGTCCTGGAACAGCACCGTGGCAAAGGGGTGAATCGCCACGGCCGAGCGGGCCAGCCGGGTAAGCTGGTAGTTGAAGCGGGCCAGATAGGGGACATCCCCAACCACCATAATGGCGTAAAGGTCCGCCCCGCTGACCCAGAGAAGACTCTGGGGGTGAATATCATCCGTCCCCTGGGTTTTCATTTCCAGGGATTCGGGGTCAAGCTCGACGAGCCGAATGGCGCCGGCGCCCCGGTTCTCCCCGGCTATGGCAAAGTACCTTCCGCTGATGTTGTAGAGGGTCCTGGTGTTTACCGTGTTTAGCGCCGAACGCCCCAGTTCCGCTCCGGTGGTAGAATCGAGCCGCACCATCCGCCCCAGCGGGGAATCCTGGCGTTCGATTGCGGCGGTGATAAGCCCCGGACCGCTTTCCGTCCGGGGTTCTTCGTTAAGCAGGGTCTGCTGATCCCGGGCGATGCTCTCCCGTTCCTCCCGGGCCTCTTCCCGCCTCTGCTCGGCCAGGTCCTGGCTGCGCTGGGCTTCTTCCTGCTTTTCATCTACCTCTGCCTGCCGTCGGTCAAGTTCCTCTTCCCGTCTGGCTAACTCCTCGTCCCGGGCTGTCTGGTCTTCCGGTTCGGTCCCCTGCGGTTCGGCGGCCTGCCCCGGACGAGCTTCTACCGGCTGTCCCGGTTCCCGTTGTTCTTCTGCGGGCTGTTCTTCCGCGGCCTGTTCCATTTGCCGCCGTTCTTCGGTGATCTGCCGCCGCTCTTCGTCAATCTGCCGCTGCTCTTCCGCTGCCTCCTGCCGCTGTTCCTGGGCCCGCTGCTCCGCCTCGTCCGCTTCCCGCTCCTTCAGGTCCACCATGTCCCGGCGCTGTTCGACCCCCATGTCCTCATCTTTCCGCAGTTCCTCTCTTACCTGCAGATCGGACACCACACCGGTATCTATGGCGGAAAGGGAATTGGGCTGCCCCAGCCCCAGGGGGATGAGCAGCAGAGTCTGACCGGGCCACTCGTCAAAACGGATGGAAAGTCCCGTCCGGGCCGGGTCAAGTTCATCGATCACCGGTCCCTTGTAACGGTCGGTGATATATTCCCAGTCGGCCCGGTAAACCGCATTGTATATCGTGATATAACTGGCAAGTAATGCCGCGTCCCGGGCGCTGTAGGCATAGGCGGCCTCCAGATACCCCTGGATGATGAGTCTGAGATTCCGGATATGATCCACCCCGGTGTCGTAACCCAGGCCGAAAATATCGGCATCCAGCTTGGATCCCTCCGCGGGACCAACCACATGGATAACAAAGTAGCGGTTCAGCGTACCGCTGCGGGCAGCGCCGCCGCGGACAGCCTGACCAAGAACGTATCCGATGTTGCGGATCTGCTCCCTGGTTTCGATCCGGGCCTGGGGCCCTTCGTAGTTAAAAAATGTTATGGGGGCCTGGTTCTGTTCCAGTTCCTCTTCATTTACCTGGGCAAATGAAAGAGAAGCCAACAGTACCATTCCAATCATTAAAAAAAATCGGCGCATACAAAACCTCATCATGCCATCCTCCGGCTTTTTCAAAAAACAGCCGGATCTTGGAGAGATACTTTAACCCTACACCTATTTGCCCAGGGTCTCAAGCTCCTGTCTTGCAAAATTTCGGACATAGTTGGGCCTGATTGGAGAACTCAGGCTGCTGAGGATTCGGATCCCCAGATCGCTCAGGGGAGGACCGGAGTACCGGCACAGGGCGCCGGTGGCGGAAATTACGGCGATCATGACCTGCTCTTCCCGAAAGTTGATGGAAAACACCTGGTCGAAAAAGGCGCTGAGCGCGGCGCCGTCGTAGTCCGCCCCGATGGCGCCGATGGCCTGGGCCGCCGCAGTCTTGACGACCGGGTCCGGATCCTCCCGGAAGATCCGGGCCAGGAAGGGGACAATCTCCCGGGAACCGATGAGGGCCAAAAGCTGTAAGGACTCGACCCGCCACCTTACGGGTACCAGCGGTGAATAGTGGGAATGTTCCGGGTTCTGTCCGGAGCCGGCGATTTCCATCAGATAGGCGATATACTCAAGTTCCTGTACCCCCACCCTTCCCTCCGTCAGATCCCGCCTGATGGTGCTAAGCTGGATTTCCAGCAGGGGTTCCTGCCAGCGCATGGGGTTGTTTGTCCAGGAGGAGGGCGGAGGGGCGCCGAGACCGTAATCCCCCTCCGGTTTGGGACCGAACATGGACTGGGGCACATGCCGGACTCTGTCCTCCAGCTTAAAGGCGTAGAAAATCCAATCCGCCCCGCCGGAATAAAGAATTCCATCGTCCCCAAAGCTGGGGGTAGAGGCGGTTCCCTTCAAATCCAGATTCCAGACCAGCCTGCCGTCTTCGGTAAAACCGGAGGCCCCGGAGCCGGAAAGCACGTAGATCCCCCGTTCATCGTAGAGCAGGGCCGGCTGTTCCTGTATTCCGGGCTGAACGTAGCTGTCGGTGGACCAGGTTGTTTCCCCCCTTAAGCCGTGGAGCATCAACAGGCGGCCCCCTTCCAGCAGCAGGGCCGCCCTGAGTCCCCGGCCCGCGGCGGCCAGGGGGCTGCCCTCAAGCCGGGGCAGCGGCAGGGGCCCCCGGTTGAAGTCGGGGGACCTGAAATCGGCGAATTCCACCCCCCCATTCGGGTAAAACATGAGCACCCTGCCCCCTTCCCCGCCGGGGCCCAGGGGAAGGATAACCTTGGGAAGGGCGGAAAGGTAAAGACTTACCGTTTGACCGTAGGGACCGATACGCAGCAGAGTCGCATCCTCAAGGACCAGCATGATCCCCCCGTCATGATCGGGAACCGGTGTAAGGGCTATGTTGACCCCCAGGTTCCGCTGCCACAGGAGGCGTCCCGATATGGTAAGGCAGAAGATCCGATTCCCCGCGGGGACGAAGATCCGTCCGTCCCAGCCGAAGACGACGGGACCCGAGAGGGGAAGGCCAAGGTTCCTGCGCCACAGTTCCCGTCCCACCCGGTTTACCGCGATAAAGACCCCGTTGGTTCTGGAAAAATAGCTGATGCCCTCCGGGGACCGGTTCAGGTAGGGGGAAACCCGGCCCCGGGAGGAATAGGTCCACAGGGTGGCCCCCTGGATGGAGAGGGCCTTAACATCCCCCGAATCCATCAGCACTACCGCCGCCCCGGCCTGGACCGAGGGGGGACTAATCACCGCCCCCCCCAGGGCCATCCGCCACAGGGGAGAAACCTCGGTCTGGGCGGCAAGGGAGATCCCCGGCAGGATCAGCGCAAGGGTCAGGATCAGGCGGACCTTTGGCAGCCTGCTGCACTTGCAGGTTTTTGCAGCGCTTTGCGGCGCAAAAAACCCAACAAACGCGCTGCTTTCAACCATGTCTGTTCCTGAAAAGGGCAAGAGTTTCGATATGGGCGGTCTGGGGGTAAAAGTCATAGTAGATCAGAGCCTCCAGTTCCCAGGCCCCCTCCAAAAGTTCCCCGCTGTCCCGGGCCAGGGTGGCGGGATCGCAGGATACATAGGCCAGAAGCGGAGCCGGTCCCCGGGCAAGCCAGCGCCGCATCGGGACGGAGAGTCCCTGCCGGGGAGGGTCCGCAACAATGAGACCGTAGGCAGGGACCCCGGAAGGGCCCTCCGATTCTTTCTTCTTCACCCATTCATTATCGGTGATGGCAAAAAAATTATGGCCCCCGGAATCGATATTCTGCCGGGCCAAAGCCAGGGCCGCCCGGTTTTCTTCCAGCAGATCGACCCGGGGAAAACGACCGGACAGGAAGGCGGCGAAGGTTCCTACCCCGCAGTAAAGATCCGCCAGGGGAAGGGAGGAATCCGCCCTTCCGGCAATTGATACCAGATCCCCCAGAAGGGCTTCCAGCATGACCGCATTGCTCTGGAAAAAAAGCCCCGCCTCCGTCAGCAGTTCCCGGTCCCGGATCCGTACCCGGCCCCGATCCCCCTCCCGCAGGACAAGGCCTCCCCGGCTGTACAGGGTAAAGCGGTCCCTGCCGGCGGGGGCCTCCAGTTCCCCGGAAGCCAGGAGGGCGCGGATCCCCGGATCGGCCACCGGGCAGTCCCCCACGGGAACCACCTGGTCCTCCACCAGGCTTTCCGTCCGTTTTCCCGTCCGGTCGTCCCGCCGCCGCTTTTGCGGCCGGTCTTCTGACTGGTTTTGCGGCAGGTCTTCCGGCGGGGACTTAAAGCCCACCCTGGGGGTCCCCGGGGCCGGATTCCCCCCGGTCCGGACCGCATGCAGTTGAACCCGGTTACGGTACTCCCAGGGAGGAGAGGGGATCACCGGGATGTTCCCCAGGGCCCCCGGATGGAGAGTCCCGGATACACCGCCAAGACGGACAAAGGCTTCCCGCAGAATTCCCGTTTTAACCTCAAGCTGGAACCCATAGTCCAGGTGTTGAAGGGAACAGCCCCCGCAGCCCCTCCCCCCCGCTTCACAGAGGGGACAGCGGGGCCTTATCCGCCGGGGGGAAGGCTCCACCAGGTCCAGCAGCCGGGCCTCCGCCCAGCCCCTGTGACTGCGCCGTACCCTGGCCCGTACCCGTTCCCCCGGCGCGGTGTGGGGGATAAACACCGCCTGACCCCCGCAGCGGGCCAGTCCCGCGCCCCCCGGCACGATCCTCTCCACTTCCACGCCGATGATCTCCCCGGGAACCATAAAACAAGGCTACAACACAAAGGGCATAATTGAAAGAACAGGGAATAGAGAGTATAATCCCGGCATGGATAATCTGGATATCCGGCAGGATTCTACGGGCTGGCTTCCCGTGACCGGGCCCGTGGCCGGGGCCGGGCCCATAAGCGGGCCTGCGGCTGGCCGGGGACGGCTTTTTGTGCGGCACTGGGTTTCACCGGAACCCGGTTTAGACAGGCCCCGGGCCGTTTTGCAGATTGTGCATGGCATGGCGGAACATTCCCTTCGTTATGAACGGCTTGCCCGGCGGCTGAACGCCGAGGGCATTGAGGTGTGGGCCATGGACCTGCGGGGCCACGGTCTTACGGCGGATACCAGTCAAAACGATCCCCGCTGGGGCGGAATCCTGGGGCACTGCGCCGACAAGGAAGCCCTGTCCCTGATAAGCGGCGATATCGACGCCTTAAACCAGGTTATCATGGAAAAGCGGCCCGGTATCCCCCTCTTCCTCATGGGCCATTCCTGGGGTTCCTTTCTTGTCCAGCACTATATAGAGACCCGGAAAGATGTAAAGCTTGCCGGGTGTATCCTTTCGGGAACCAGGGGCCCCGACGGTCTTAAGATACAGACCGGCGCCCCGGTGATGGACCTTCTTGCCCGGATTGTGGGGGCCCGGCGTTACTGCGGCCTCAGCCGGGCCCTGGCGGACGGTTCCTATAACAAACCATTCCGCCCCAACCGGACTCCTTCCGACTGGCTTTCCCGGGACGACGCGGAGGTAGACAAGTATGTCGCCGATCCTCTCTGCGGTACCCCCTGTTCGGCGGGGTTTTACCGGGATCTTGCCGCCCTCCTGCTGCACATCCACCGGCCGGAGCAGATGGAGCGGATTGACCGGCGGATTCCTATTTATATATTCTCCGGCAGCGCAGATCCCGTGGGGGACATGGGGGCCAGCCCCACCGTGCTGGTGGATACATACCGGGCTATGGGGATTCAGGACCTGGAATTTGTACTGTACCCCGATGCCCGGCATGAATGCCTGAATGAAACCAACCGGGAAGAGGTGACGGAGAATCTGCTTGCCTGGATTGTAAAACATATTTCCCCCGGGACTCCGGGACAAAAATAGGGAGATTCCTCGTGCGTTTCCGCTATTCCACAGCAAAAAACGGGAAACCGATCAAAAAGGCCCTTGTCTATACGCAGGAAGAACACGGTATCCCCCTTGCCAACGTCGATGCCGACGCGATCCGCATCGTTGAACGGCTCAAAGAATCGGGATTCGACACCTATATCGTAGGCGGGGCCGTGCGGGACCTTATCCTGGGCAAGAAGCCCAAGGATTTTGACATCGTAAGCCAGGCAAGCCCGGCCCGTATCAAGAAGATCTTCCGTAATTCACGGATTATCGGCAAACGGTTCCGTCTGGTTCACGTATACGCGGGAAGGAAGATCTTCGAAGTTTCCACCTTCCGTTCCCTTAAAGACGGCCATACCGGCAACTCCTTCGGCACCATTGAAGAGGATGTGCTGCGCAGGGATTTTACCGTAAATTCCCTTTTCTACGATCCCCAGCAGCAGATCGTGGTGGATTTTGTGGGGGGTATGAAGGATATCGGCAGAAAACGAATCTGTTCCATCATCCCCCTAAACACCATCTTTACCGATGACCCGGTGCGGATGATCCGGGCGGTAAAATACGGGGCCGCCGCAGGCTTCAGGCTGCCCCTGTCCCTGCGCTGGAAGATCCGCCGGGATTCATCCCTCCTGGCCGGAGTTTCTTCGTCCCGGCTTACGGAGGAGATCAACAAGATCATCCATTCCTCCCGGGCGGCCCGGATTGTTGAAGATCTGGAGGCCCTGGGCCTGTTTCATTATCTCCAGCCCAACGCGTCAAAGTTGTTCAAGGATAATCCCGGTTTCCGCAAACGGTACCTGGGGGATCTTGCGGCCCTGCCGGACCCGGCGGAGGAGGAGGAACAACCCGGCCGGATCATGAGCTCCCTGGTTCGTGCCTTTCTTGAAGATGTTACGGACTGGAACCGGAGCGACAGCCAGGAAAACTACCATTCCGCCTTTCTCGCCGCCCGCAGCTTTGTGCTCCCCATGAATCCTCCCCGGCTGGAACTGGACCGCGCCGTCAGGCTGATCTTTGCCGAACATGGCCAGGTGGTAAAGCGGGCCCGTTTCCCCACGGGGGGGCGCCGGAGTACCGCTGAGGGGGAAAGCCCCCGCAGCAAAGAGGCCGCGGGTCCGCCGCCCGCGAAACACGGCAGGAATCCTCTGACGGAGAACCGGAGCCCCGGCGGGGAGGAACCCCCGGCCCCGGGAAAACGCCGCCGCCGCAGGCGCCGGAAAACTTTCTCCCCGGCAGGCGGAAGTTCCGCGATCCCGCAGGAGGGCGGCGAAAAAGCGGAAGGGCCCTCCGCCGGGCCTGCGGTCCGCGAAGCGGACCCGCAAAATTGATTTTTTATCGGGAACAGATGATAATGAAGAGTCCCACCACAGAGCGGGGTATGAGGTATCAAAAATAAAAGGGACTTTTCCGGGGTCCTGCCGGTTTTGGGAAGGTCCGAGGGGCGTGTATGCACAAAGTTTTGGAAGATCTGGGTAAGATCGGTATCATCCCGGTTATTAAAATTGACGATCCCGCCGGGGCGGTTCCCCTGGCCAGGGCCCTTATCGCCGGGGGCATCCCCTGTGCGGAGATAACCTTCCGGACCGCCCAGGGGGAGGAGGCGATTCGCCGGATCGCCGCGGAAGTTCCCGAATGCCTGGTGGGGGCGGGAACGGTACTGACCACCGATCAGGTGGACCGGGCCGTCAAGGCGGGGGCCAAATTTATCGTAAGCCCCGGCTACAACCCCAGGGTGGTGAATCACTGCATCGAAAGGGGAATCCCCGTAACCCCCGGCTGTTCCAACCCTTCCGACTTCGAGCAGGCCCTGGAGGCGGGGCTGGAGGTGGTCAAGTTCTTCCCCGCGGAGCAGTCCGGGGGCCTCGCCTATATCAAGGCCGTGGCCGCCCCCTATACCGGCCTTAAATTCATCCCCACCGGCGGGATCAACCCCGGCAATATCGGCGCGTATATGGCCTGCGACCGCATCCTCGCCTGCGGCGGCACCTGGATGGCGGGGACGGATCTGATCAGCGCTGGGGCCTTCGACAAGATAAGCGCCCTTTCCCGGGAGGCGATCTTCACCATGTTCGGCTTTACGGTGGTCCACGTTGGGATCAACGCCAAATCCGAAGAGGCGGCCGCAAAGGGAGCCGCCCTGTTCAATACCCTGTTCGGCTTTCCCCTGAAGGACGGGAACAGTTCCGTCTTTGCCGGCGATTACCTTGAGCTGATGAAGCTCCCCGCCGCGGCGGGGACCAACGGGCATATCGCGGTCGCCACCACTACCATTGTCCGGGCCCAGGCCTATCTGGAACGGCAGGGCGTCAGCTTCGATCCCGGGTCCATCAAGAAAAATGCCGACGGCAAGATGAATGTCATCTTCGCCAAAGACGAGATCCTCGGTTTTGCCTGGCACCTGGTTCAGAAAAAGTAGGCGGACGGCGCGGATGCGGTGCAGCATGATATACTATTCAAGAGGAGTGTACGATGGAAAAGGTTGTCAGCTTCGGTGAAATTATGCTGCGGCTTGCCCCGGAGGGGTATTACCGCTTTGCCCAGGCCCGGAATTTTGGGGCCGTCTACGGCGGCGGGGAGGCCAATGTGGCGATCTCCCTGGCCAATTTCGGCCTGGATTCGGTTTATGTAACCAAACTCCCCAAACACGAGATAGGCCAGGCCGCGCTGAATACCCTTAGACAGTTTGGGGTAGACACCTCCCGGATTGTCCGCGGCGGCAGCCGGGTGGGGATCTACTTCTTGGAGAAGGGAGCAAGCCAGCGGCCCAGCAAGGTGATCTACGACCGGACCGGCTCCTCTATCGCCGGCGCCGGGCCGGAGGACTTTGACTGGGACAGCATCTTTGAAGGAGCCGCCTGGTTCCACTTTACCGGCATCACCCCCGCCCTGGGGGACAATGTGGCGGAGATCACCCTGGCGGCGGTCCGGGCGGCCAAAGCCGGGGGCCTTACGGTTTCCTGCGACCTTAACTACCGCAAGAACCTCTGGTCCAGGGAAAAGGCCGCCGAGGTGATGGGCCGCCTGGTCAAGTTTGTAGACGTCTGCATCGCCAACGAGGAAGACGCCGGGGATGTCTTCGGCATCAAGGCCGGCGGCAGCGACATAACCGCGGGGAAGATCAGCCGGGAGGGCTACCAGGAGGTATCCAAGGCCTTGGCGGACCGTTTCGGCTTCAAAAAAGTAGCCGTCACCCTGCGGGAATCCATCAGCGCCAGCGACAACAACTGGGCCGCCATGCTCTACGACGGCGGAGCATTCTACTTCTCCAAAAAGTACCCCATCCGCATCGTGGACCGGGTGGGGGGCGGCGACAGCTTCGGGGCCGGCCTCATCTACGGTCTTATCAAAGGCCTTCCGCCCCAGGAAACCCTGGAATTTGCCGTGGCCGCAAGCTGCCTTAAGCACTCCATCGAGGGGGACTACAACCTGGTAAGTGTGGAGGAAGTTCAGAAACTCTCCGGCGGCGACGCCTCGGGCCGGGTTCAGCGCTAGGGTTTTCGGGCGGCCAGGAGCAGGCTTTTCCAGTTCCAGCCCAGGGGCCCCTGCTTAACCAGTTCCCCCATGATGTTTCGCAGGGAAGCAAAATCTTCGTCCCCTATCTTGTCCCGGATAAAGCTGCCCCAGCGGGAATGTTCCGTATCGAACCAAAGCCCCAGATCCGCGCCGGTGATAAGCCGCTCTTCTTTTTGATCGATGAGGGTAATCATGGCGGAACCGGCGGAATTTTCGGCATCCGGTTCAAAGCCAGCCTCCCTAAAGGCCGATTCCAGGGACCGGGGATCCCACGAAAGGGAAGGGTCCCCGCCGAAAAAGGCCTCCTCCGCCTCCCTCAGCCTCTCCGCAAGTTTTCCCGCCCCGGCAAAGCGGGAGATCCGCTCCCCCAGAAGGGGCGGAGACTGCAGTAGCACAAGGGTTCCCCCGGGGGCCAAAAGATCAAAGGCCCCCTCCGCGAATTCCCTGAACAGGACCGCCGCGGTCTTTTCCCGGCCGATCCGCCGCCAGGGTTCCCGGGCAGCGATATGGTCGTAGACAGGGCAGCCGAACCAGCGATCCGCGTCCGCCGGGGCGGGAAGCCCCGATCCCTCCCCGGCGATCACGGCGATCCGGGGTTGTTCCTCTTCGTCCAGGGTTGCGGCGTAGCGAAGCAGGGTTTCCCGGGCCCCGTCGGTCCCCACCAGGCAGGCGCAGAGCCCCTCCGGGACCCGGCGCAGACATTCCCAGAGCAGGAGTCCGTCATCCCCGCGGGCGACAAGGATCCGGTCATGGCGGTTTATTCTGAACGATCCCAGGATACGGTCCCGGTCGGCGGTTAAAAGGCCGCTCCGCCCCGATTCAAGACGCTTGAACCAGCCTTCCCGGCCCTTCGACGAGGCGGACCAGGTAAGAACCTCGCCGTCCCCCGGCCGGGCCGCATCCCCCAGGACGATGGCGGCCTGCAGTTCCCGTTTTCGCAGGACCTCCTCCCGGATCTTCCCCTCGTAACCCATGCGGCTTGGCATGTAAAACAACTTCCCCACCAGGCCGGAGGGAAGGTACTGCTGGGCCGCCCAGTGATCCCGGTAGGCGTGGGGGTAGATATAACCTTCCCCGTGGCCGAAGCTCTCGCCGTCCCGGCTGGAGTCCCGCAGGTGGTTGGGCACCTCCGCGTCCTCCTTTTCCACTTCCTTCATCACATCGAAAAAGTTCAGGGCCGAATTGGACTTGGGGGCCGTGGCAAGGTACAGGCAAGCCTCCACCAGAGGGAAATTCCCCTCCGGGAAGCCGATACGGTCAAAGGCCTGGGCGCAGGCCGTTACCACGCCGATGGCATAGGGGTCCGCCAGGCCCACATCCTCCCCGGCCAGGATGATCATCCTGCGAAAAATAAAGGCCGGGTCCTCCCCGGCGCGGATCATCTTGGCAAGCCAGTAGAGGGCCCCGTCGGGATCGCTGCCCCGGACACTCTTGATAAACGCGCTGATCGTGTCGAAGTGGTAGTCCCCGTCCCGGTCGTAGAGCAGGGCCCGGCGTTGTATGCTCTCCTCCGCCGCCTCCATGCCGACACGGATCTCCGTCCCCTCAGGCGGGGGCCAGGAGGGGACGCCGGTTTCCAGGGCCAGTTCCATCGCGTTAAGGAGGCTCCGGGCATCCCCCCCGGCAACCTCCACCAGATGTTCCAGGGCCCCTTCTTCAAAAACCACCTTCCACTTGCCGTAGCCCCGCTCCCGGTCGGCCAGGCAGCGGCGGGCGGTTTCCATCAGGTCTTCCCGGGTCAGGGGCTTGAGCTGAAAGACCCGGCTCCGGCTGACCAGCGCCCGGTTGACCTCGAAGAAGGGGTTTTCCGTGGTGGCCCCCACCAGGATCACCGTACCGTTTTCCACCCAGGGCAGCAGGGCGTCCTGCTGGGCCTTGTTCCAGCGGTGGACCTCGTCCACGAAGAGGATGGTCCTTTGGCCGTAGAGCCGCTGCCGCTCGTCGGCGCGGTCAATGGCCTCCCGAATATCCTTGATCCCCGTCAGAACCGCATTAAGACTCTCGAAGGAAGCCCTGGTCGTGTTGGCGATGACTCTGGCCAAACTGGTTTTCCCCGTGCCCGGGGGGCCGTAGAAGATAACTGAAGAAAGGCGGTCCGCCCGGATGGCCCGGCGCAGAAGCCGCCCGGGGCCTACGATATGATCCTGTCCGATGATGTCTTCAAGAACCTGGGGCCGCATCCGGTCCGCCAGGGGAGCGGAATCCCTGACCGCCCCGGTCTT
>JAISFT010000226.1 GCA_031263435.1 Treponema sp.
GGAACAGAAAAAAAACTGGAAGTGTAAATATCATAACGGGAAGGATCGTTACGGTACTGTAACAGCGTTGTCCAATCTACCACCGTCATCTCCGTCTTTATACCCAGCTTGTCAAGCTGGTCCATCAGAACAAGAACGCCCTGACTGGTAGTCCCCGGAACCGAGGTGAGTATCCTGATGGTCTCCCCGGCATAGCTGCTCTTCTTTAACAACTCTGCGGCACGTTCAAGATCGGCCTGGTTGTAATGCTCTTCCCCGGCGGAAGAATGCCAGTAAGACTGGGTATCCTCCATGTAGGAGGAACCCAGGGTGTACTGCTCTCCGTAAACCGCCTTCATGATTTCGTCCGTATTAAGGGCGGCATTCAGCGCCTGCCGGAAATTCAGATCCGCGCAGGGTCCCTGTTTTTTGTTGAAGATGAGGGCCAGGATCCCTGCCTGGTAGTTGACAGATCGTAAATCACCCCTTCTCCTGATGACGGGAAGATCATCGTTGTCCACGTTGTAATCCACATCAAACTGTCCGGTTAAAAGTCCTGCCAGTCTGGTACCTGCCTGGGGAACCAGATGGTAGTAGATCTTTTCAATCTGCGGATCCTTATAGCCCGCCCAGCCGTCGGTCGGCTTTCCCGGAGTACCATAGGGAAGGTAGGCGGAAAATTTTTCCAGGCTTACATACTGGCCTTCTTTCCACTCGGAAAAACAAAAAGGGCCGGTACCGATATAGGAACGCATAAAACCCCGGCTGTCCTGATCGGCGCAGGCGGCGGCACTGGTGATTATCGCACTCTGGGGGGAACCGGCTATCATGTCGGGGAAAATAACGGCGGGGGCGGAAAAATGAATCTGCACCAGGCCGGGGGCGATTTCTTCAAACCGGGAATCTCCTGCCAGCTCCCGGGCGGGGGCATACGAATCGATCCAGCGGTTCATCGAAGCCACCACATCGGCGGCCTGCATGATTGAACCGTCGTGAAATGGTACGCCTTCGCGTAAACGGAATGTCAAAACCGTTCCGTCCGGGGAAATTGTAAAATCCTCCGCCAGTTCGGGTACCACATCGGACTGGCTGTTCAGAGTCACCAGTTTTTCCCAGATCTGTCCGGCCCCTATCTGCCGGGCAATAAGCGTACTGTTCTTGTGCAGATCCAGGGAAGGGAAATCCTGCATCACCGCCACATGGAGAACCTTTTGGCCGGACTCCCCGGCGCGTTCCCCCCTGCCCAATGCAAAAATCCGGGAAGCCGAAAGCAGGATCAGAAAAAGAAACAGCCCCCGGTGAAAACAAGAAACCATGATTCATCATACACGGAAGGGCGGCGCTTGACAAAGGGGAGCCCGGGCACAGAAGATAACAGCATGCGAATCATCGAGGCGGCGATCCTTACAGAAACCGTAAAGAATCTGTTTATCAGGGCCAACCTGGAACTTCCCCCGGATGTGCGGGACTGTATCCGCGCCTGCCGGGACAGGGAAACCTGGGCGCCGGCGCGGGAAACTCTGGATCGAATCATTGAAAATTTTGAACTTGCAGAAAAAAACAGAACCCCCATCTGCCAGGACACGGGGATGGCCTGTGTATTTTTGGAAATTGGCGCCGGCGTTGCCGTCAAGGGCAGCATCAACGAGGCCGTCAACGAAGGGATTCGCCGGGCCTGCCGGGAAGCTTATCTGAGAGCTTCGGTCGTTAAGGATCCGCTGAGGCGGGGTAACACCGGGGACAACAGCCCGGCGCTGCTCTATATCGACATGGTAGAAGGAGAGGGCCTGGGGGTTACTGTGGCGCCCAAGGGCTTTGGCAGTGAAAACATGAGCCGGATCAGGATGCTCTCCCCCTCAGACGGGATTGAGGGGCTTAAGGCTTTTGTAGTCTCGGCAGTAGAACAGGCAGGACCTAATCCCTGTCCCCCCATCGTGGTAGGGGTTGGGATTGGGGGCAGCTTTGACCGGGCGGCCCTGCTGGCCAAGAAAGCCCTGCTCCGGCCCCTGGGAAAACCCCATACGGACCCCTTCTACGGAGAACTGGAGGCGGAACTGCTGGAAAAAATAAACGCCCTGGGCATAGGGCCCCAGGGTTTCGGCGGCCGTACTACCGCCCTTTCGCTGGCTATTGAAGCTATGCCCACCCATATCGCGGCCCTGCCCTGCGCGGTGAACATAAACTGCCATGTAAGCCGCCATGCCCGGGAGGAACTGTGATGTCCGCTAATCCCCGGCCTGTTCACCGCATTACCTTACCCCTTACCAGGAAAAAGGCCGCCCCCCTTGAGGCAGGGGACAAGGTCCTCCTTTCGGGGATCATCTACACCGCCAGGGATGCGGCCCACAGGCGTCTTGATGCCCTGCTCAACGAGGGCAATCCCCTCCCCTTCCCTCTTGAGGATGCCTGTATCTACTACGCCGGTCCTAGTCCGGCGGCTCCGGGAAAAATTATCGGATCGGTGGGACCTACCACAAGTTACCGGATGGACACCTGGGCGCCCCGGCTTTTGATGCTTGGTTTGCGGGGCATGATTGGTAAGGGGGAACGTTCCGAGGAGGTGATCCGGGCCATGAAATGGGCGGGGGCGGTTTATCTGGGGGCCATCGGAGGGGCCGGGGCCCTGCTTTCAAACTGTATCACCGCTTCGCAGACCATCGCATTTGAGGATCTGGGGGCCGAGGCAATCCGGCGTCTTGAGGTAAAGGACTTCCCCGCCACGGTGATCATCGACAGCCGCGGGGAGAATCTCTACCGGGTTGGACGGCACAACTACCTTCTTAGTCTGAACCGGGCCGGTTCAGACTCCACCGGCCCCCACGAAACGCCGTCTGGCGGCTAAGACTCCGCCCTTGTGTACCGAGCGGAGTTAAGGCCGTCAAGTGTCTTGATCTCCCCGGTAAGCATGGTCTTGCGGTACTCCCCGGCCCTTTTCTCCTTGAGTTTATCCAGGACTTTCCGTTCACGGGAAGCTTCCAGAAAAAGCTTCCGCGCTTCTTCCACCCTGGTCCGGGCTTCGGCGGCCTCTTGCAGCAGCTTTTCTTTTGTCTGCTCAAGACGCCGGATATAGATCTCCTGGTAACGGTAATATTCGGCCAGGCCGCCCGGCAGATGATCAAGGCCGCCCCCGCCGGGATTCCGGCGTTCATCCCGGGTCTTGAGAATAAGAGAGGCGATCTCCGTAAGCCGGTTCTCGATGTTTACCAATTCCCCAACTGCCCTGCCCAGGGCTATCTCCGTTTCCTGCTCCCGGTGCTTCCTCAGTTCCAGAACTTTTTCCAGGGAAAAATGAAAACGCCTCACGATCCGGCCCCTATGCCGGCGGGAGAAACAGGGCTTTCTTCAAGTTCTGCCTCCCCGGTCCCCGGCCCTGCGGCATCCAGCTCCTGATCCGGAATAACAAGTCCCGCGATATCCCCCAGCGTTTGAAGGGTCGCCGCAATGGGACACCGGTCATCCAGATTCTGAACAAGGAAATTCCGGATAGCCTGATGCTTTGCGATGGCGGCATCAATGTCGGCATTGGAACCGGCATGGTAAGCCCCCACGTTGATCAGGTCCTCCGCCTCCGCGTAGATCGCCATGTGGCGGCGAACATCCAGGGCTGCCCGGGTACTTTCCTTTCCCGATACCTTCAAGGCCTTGCGGGAGATACTCTGCAGCACATCAATGGCTGGATAATGACCGGCCTGGGCCAGATTCCGGGAAAGGACGATATGCCCGTCCAGGATCCCCCTGACTGTATCGGCCACCGGTTCATCCATGTCGTCCCCTTCTACGAGGATGGTATAAAAACCGGTGATGGTTCCCCGTTCCGATGTACCGCAGCGTTCCAGAAGCTTGGGCATCGAATCAAAGACACTGGGGGGATAACCTCTGGTGGCAGGGGGTTCTCCGCTGGAAAGTCCGATTTCCCGTTGCGCCCAGGCTACACGGGTAACCGAATCAAAGAGAAGCATCACATCCAGTCCCTGATCCCTAAAATATTCCGCCACTGCGGTGGCGGTATAGGCGCCCCGCAGCCTTGCCAAAGGCGCCGAGTCGGAGGTACTGACCACCAACACCGAGCGGGCAAGACCTTCTTCCCCCAGATCGTTTTCAATGAATTCAATGACTTCCCGGCCGCGCTCACCGATGAGGGCAACCACATTGACATCGGCATTAGTATTCCTGGCGATCATTCCCAACAGGGTGGACTTTCCCACCCCGGAACCCGCGAAGATCCCCATGCGCTGTCCGCGGCCCACCGCCAGCAGTCCGTCTATGGCCCGGACTCCGGTAACAATTCGATCTGTTACCTGGGGACGGCTCAGGGAATCCGGCGGCCTTGTGATGGCGGGGTAACGGAGACTTTCCCCAATATCGCCCTTGCCGTCCATCGGGTTCCCCCTGTAGTCCAGAACCCGGCCCAAAAGTCTCCGGGAAACAGGCACTTCCAGCGTACTGCCGGAGGCAATCACCCGGTCTCCAATCTCAACACCGGTGGTTTCCCTGTAGGCCATAAGCTGGACAATCTCGTTACGAAGCCCCACAACTTCCGCGGAAATGACGTTCTGCCCTCCCCGGGCAACGATTCTGCAGATCTCCCCTACGGTAGCCTGGGGGCCCCGGCTTTCCACCAGGATGCCCTGTACCTTGGAAACTCTGCCCACACATTTAATAGGATCGGTACTCTCCGCGGTCTGCCGGTATTTGGTGAATATCGCTTCCAAATCAGGCCCCTTCACCACCCTGGGATTTTTCCGATCCGGGGATTCCCGAAGCGGGTTTTGGCCTGGCCTTGATGGGGGAAATTTCCAGTATCTTGGTTTCAAGTTCCGCAAGCTGGCTGCTTATGCGGGCATCGATCTCACCAAAGTCGGTCTCAATAATGCAGCCCCCGCTGTCAACGGTAGAATCTTCCTGGACCTGTATGCCCTTCACCCCTTCCATCATCTGAATAAAATTTTTGGTATGCTCGGTAGTCAGCTTGAGATCCGCCATATTCACCCGGATGATCACGTTCCCCCGGACCTTTACCTTGCGCAGGGCCTGGACGACATTTTGAAGAATCACGGTCCGTTGGTTTTCGGTAATCGCCTTTACGACCTTGCGGGTAAGGATGAGTACCAAATCCACAATCTCCTGCTCGCTCTCCGCAAGAATCTCTCCCCGCTTGTCCTGGGCCCGCTCAAGGACTGTCTGGGTACGCTGGATAAGCCTTTCAACTTCCGCCTGGCCCTGGGCATAACCGTTCTCCCTTCCTGTTGACGCAGCCGTTTCCAAGGCTTCCTTTTTTTCGTTTTCCAAAGTCTTTCGAGATTCTTCTTCGAGCCCGCGGATCTTCTCTTCGGCCTCCGCGATGATCCTCTGCGCCTCCGCCTCGGCCGCTTCTTTCGCCTCCTGTCCCGCCCTTCCCCCAAGTTCCGCCTCATGGGCGGCCTGTCCCCGGGCATCGGCTAAAATCCGATCCGCCTCGGCATGGGAAGCGGCGATCAGCGATTCCCGTTCCATTGCCCATTGGGATTTGAAGGCCTCCGCTTCCCGCACGAGATCATCCACCGTGGGCCCCGAATATGTTTCCTGGGGACTGGAAATTTCCACCACCTCTTCCCTGGGGGCAAGATGGGCCAGCTCCGCAAAGGCAGTGGGGGGAGCCAGGATTACCCGGGATCCGTTGCTTGTAATCTCGTTTGATCTAAAAACTGTTTTTGCCAAAATAGATTCCCCGTAAAGCCCAAAAGCGGCCTGTTAGACAACCAGCTCGTCTTCACCTGAACGGGCAACAACGATGTCTCCGGTATCCTCCAAATGGCGGATAATGGAAACGATCTTCTGCTGTGCTTCCTCAACATCTTTAAGACGAACCGGACCCATGTATTCCATATCTTCTTTGAGCATACCCGCGGCACGCTTGGACATGTTGCGGAATATTTTATCCTGTACCTCAGTGTCCACCGATTTAAGGGCCTTGGCAAGTTCCTGGGAATCCACCTCCCGCAGCACCTTCTGAATGGCCCGGTCATCCAGCATAACGATATCCTCAAAGACGAACATCCGTTTCTTGATCTCCTCCGCCAATTCCGGGTCCTCATCTTCCAGGGCTTCGATAATCTGCTTTTCCGAAGCCCGATCCACCAGGTTGAGAATCTCTACGATACTGTCAACACCGCCGGCGGTGGTATAGTCCTCACTGGACAGGGTAGAAAGTTTTTTCTCCAGTACCCGCTCAACCTCCCTCAGGACTTCGGGACTGGTACGGTCCATGGTGGCAATGCGGCGGGATACATCACTCTGCACTTCGTTGGGCAGGTTCTGCAGAATTACCGATGCCTTATTCGGTTCCAGATAGGCCAGGATAAGGGCGATAGTTTGGGGATGTTCCTGCTGAATAAAGTTCAACAGATGGGCCGGATCGGTACGGCGGATAAAATCAAAGGGCCTGACCTGCAGACTGGAAGTAAGCCGGTTGATGATATCTATGGCCTTCTGACTCCCCAGGGACTTCTCCAGGAGTTCCCTGGCATAGTCGATACCACCGGTGGTAATGAACTGATTAGCCATCATCAGTTCCTGGAATTCCTGGAGGATGGCATCCTTTTGATCCGGTTCGATGGTTTCCATCCGGGCAATCTCGAAGGTTAAGGTTTCAATCTCATCCTCCCGCAGATACTTAAAGACCTCCGCAGAAATTTCCGATCCGACAGAAACGAGGAAGATAGCCGCCTTTTGCCTTCCGTTGAATTCTTTGCCGCCCTTTTTCTTGCCCGCCGATGAAGCCGGGGCCGCCGCTCCGCCTGCCGGCGCTGCTGCTTTTGCCATTTTTTATTCCTCCAGGAGCCAGGTCCTGATAAGCTGGGCCACGTCTTCCGGATGCTCCTTTGCCATGTTGGCTACATTTTCCTGGAGATCCAGCCGGGCCCGCTCTTCTACGGAGATAGATACATCCACTCCCTCCTCTTCCGCCTGTTCAATCGCGCTTTCCCGGATTGCCTGCTCCCGTCTGGCCCGTTCATCTTCGGCAAGCCGCCGGCGCCGTTCCATCTCCCGGCTGATCGCCCGGAAAACAATAAAAGAAAGCAGCAGTACGATCACACCAATAAGGAATATTACCAGGGTGGTGCGGAACTGCTTTTGCCGGAAATAGGCGGTATCCTCATCTTTGAACTGGGAGGTCCTGTCGAAGGGAATATTTTCAACGGTTACCGAATCTCCGCGGCCGATATTGTAACCCACCGCGTTCTGCACCAGGAGCTGGGCGGATCGCAGTTGTTCAAGGGGCACGGGAGTATACTCCCGTTCGATGGAACCATCGGCGGCAATTACGGGATTTCTCTTTTCATCGTATTTCCACTTCCACTGGCCGTCGATGTTCACCGAAACGGTAACCCGGTCTATCTGGGGACTCCGTTCCTCCTGGGATTTCTCGCTGTTGACTACTTCGTTGTGAACCCTGGTCTCCTGGGTCATCCTGCCATAAAGATTCGACATATCCTTGAAGGCGGGGGGAGTTTGGCCCTCTACACCGGCGGGACCTTCGGGGTTATAACCGGTTCCCTCCCAGATAGTATCGGAGGTGCTTTCCGAAATGGTAAGGGAATCCAGCAGTTCCGAATCGTCGTATGGCAGCCCGGGAGTTCGCGCCTTCTTGACAATGGGAGTGTATATTTCCCGTTCGGTACTTTTCTGGGACATATCCATATCGATCTTGATATTAAGGTCCCGAACCCGGTCGGCCCCAAAGGTGTTCTGCAGGGCGGCAAGAACCAGGGCGCGGTATTTTGTCTCCTGCTTCTGGATAAGTGTTTGTTCCCGTTCAATCAAGGCAAGCCGGTCGACGGCCGCCATATTCTCAAAATCGTTGAGTATATTCCCCGCATGATCGGTGATCACGATATTGGCATCCGTCAATCCTTCAATGGCAAAGCGGAGCAGTTTCTGGATCCCTTCGATCTTCTTGCGGTTGGTAATGATGTCGCTTCCCGGTCTGGGGGTGATGATGACGCTGGCGGTAGTAGGGTTCTGTTCGGAGCTGAAGAGAGTCCGCTCAGGGAAAACCACGGTTACATTGGCGTTATCCACCTCGTCCAGGGCCTTGATATGATCCGTGACCAACCGGGTCTGGGCCCGCTGGAAGTTGACGTCCCGCTCAAAATCCGTAAGCGTCCAGCGTTCCCGGTCAAAGATTGCCCAGGGGTCGGTATTCCTGGGGATAAGGTCCTCCCGGATAAGGAGGGACCGCATCCGCTGCGCCGTCTTTTCATCGGCAACCTGAATCACCCCCGCCGCCGTTACCTGGGCCCGTATTCCTTCCTGGTTGATTCTGGTTATGATCTGATCGCGGACTGCCTCATCCTGAATAGCCACGTCGATGACCGGCACCATAGTAGGGGCCGAAGAAACCGAAAGCAGGGCAATGATACCCCCTGCCACCGCCAGCACTATTGTTCCCAGAATGATCCGCTGGGCCAAAGAAAATTTGGTCCAGAGCCCGCGAATTTGGGCCGCCAATTTTTTTAACCAATCCATATTCCCCCCCCTGATAAAACGAGTGATGGGATCCCCCCCATCTACCTCTTACTATCGTGTATTAATAATATCCTTCCAGCCCTGAACCAGACGGCTCAAAATATTGCGGGTAATATCCAGAGACATGCTTGCCTTGGCCTGGGCAATGGTTAGATCGTGGATGTCCACCGAATCGGGTTCGGTAATAGCTTTCTGCGCCAGATCACCGGCGAAGACATCCAGTTCCGACACCTGATCCAAAGCCCGGAGCATAACCTCTTCAAAAGAACCCGCCCGGCTTACCGCCCCCGCGCCGGTAATCTTTTCAAGGCCGATAACGCTTTCCCCGGTTTTACCGGTAAAACCACCCGCCCTGGTAAAGGCATCGGCGCTCATGTGCTTTTCATTGGTAAGCCTCATGGCCAGGTACCCGTCATTTATCATGTTGATACTGTTTATACTCATCATCCCCTCCCCTTCATGTTACCGCGAAGGCCGTTTTATTACCGGCCCCCTATTTCAAGGGCCCGCTGAAACATAGACTTGGATCCGTCAATGATCGAAGCATTGGCCTCGTAAGCCCGGCTCGCGGCAATAAGATCAACCATCTCCGTAACGATGTCCACGTTGGGCATTTCCACATAACCTTCCCTGGGCCCCGACTTAATCGCGTCGGGGTGGTTCGGATCGTAGACCAGCTTATTTTCCGAAGTAGTATCCTTCTGTATCTCCAGGACCCGTACACCCTTCCCCATACCATTATCCAGGGAATCGGGCAAAAACGGGGACCGCCAGTAGGGGCCTTCGGTAACGGGCCTCATGATCACCCGGCTCCGGCGGTAGGGTCCTCCCTCGCTGGTACGGGTGGTGGACGCGTTGGCGATGTTGTCCGCAATCACGTCGTGGCGAAGCCGCTCGGCGCTCAGTCCCGTGGCGGCAATGCTGATTGAACTAAAAATTCCCATATACGCTCCCCCTTAAAAATTTACCGCAGAGCCCGGCTTATCTGGTCGAATTCAAAAGCCGCCGCCTGGGCCAGCAGGGTATAACTCATCTGATTTTCCAAAGCGCCCATCAGTTCCTGTTCCGGGTCCACATTGTTCCCGTTGTTGTTATAGGTCGTGGTGTAGTCCAAAACCTGCCGGGGCTGTACGTCCCGGTAATCCCGTTCCCGCCAGTTGGAGATATGCCTTGGATCGGTCAGGTTCAGTTCCAGGGCGGGGCGGTTTTTCTCGGTGTCCAGCGCCCGTTTCAGCTCGGCCTCAAAATTCACCACCTGCCGCTTGTAATTGGGAACCTGGGAATTGCTCATGTTATGGGCAATCACATCCCGGCGGATAAGGCTGGCATCCATAGCCCGGTGCAGAAGATCCACAGTTTTTTCAAAATTGTTCGTTATCATGGTTCCGGTCCTCCCCTTTGATCATCGGCCCATTTTCTATCCTGATTTAGAGTATATATCTGCCTAAATCCTGATCCTTCACTATCCCGGCAAGTTTTTCATCAACATACTCCGGGGTAATGGAGATTACCGCCGGGGCAATGTCGGGCGCCTCAAACGAAAGCTCCTCCAACAGAGCTTCCATAATCGTATGCAGCCTCCGGGCACCGATATTCTCCAGCCGGGAGTTTACATCCGCCGCCAGGACGGCAAGCCGCTTTATGGCATCGGGACTAAAGTTAATCTCGATTCCCTCGGTGGCGAGGAGCCCAACATACTGCTTGGTCAGTGCATTCTTGGGCTCCGTCAGGATCTGCAGGAATTCCTCCTCCCCCAGGGAATCCAATTCCACCCTGAGGGGGAAGCGGCCCTGCAATTCGGGGATCAGATCCGAGGGTTTGCTGATATTAAAGGCCCCCGCCGCGATAAAGAGGATATGGCTGGTATTTACCGGCCCCCACTTGGTATTTACCGTGGCCCCCTCCACAATCGGAAGGATATCCCGCTGTACCCCTTCACGGCTCACATCGGGACCGCCGCGCTGGCCCTTGACCGCTATCTTGTCGATCTCGTCAATGAAAACGATTCCCGTCTCTTCCACCCGCTGCCGGGCTTCGTCGCTTACCCTGTCCCAATCAATAAGCTTTTCCGCCTCTTCGTTGATCAAAACCTCCCGGGCCCGTTTAACACTGAGGACCTTGTTCTTCTGGGTTCCCCCCAGAACGTTTACCAATTCGGAAATACTGGTCCCAAATTCACCCATACCGGCCATCATGTCCATGCCGGGGAGCTGGGGAGTCTGGCTGACCGAAATTTCCACGGTCCGATCCTCCAGCTTTCCCTCCCGGAGCATGGCCCTGAGTTTTTCGCGGGTAGACTTATCCCTTTCGACGGACTCACTGCTGGGCGCCGCTTCGGCTTCTACCGCTTTGGGGGCAGCCTCTTCCTGGGGGGGATTTTCATTGTTCGCCGGATGCTTAAAAATAGGAAAACCAACCTGAATAGCGGCCCCCATGATCCCCGGCTCTCCGGGATTGCTGATGGAGAAGGGACGAACCAGGGAACTGGCTTTTGGTTTTGCCTCCCTGGTTTTTTTACCGGGCAGTGGCAGCAGGAGATCCAGCAGGGCTTCCTCCGCCCTTTTTTCCGCTTCCACCTTTACCTTTTCCTGCATCTCCTGTTTCACCATCTGGAAACCAACAGCCGCAAGGTCCCGAATCATGGATTCTACATCCCGGCCCACATAACCCACTTCGGTATACTTGGTAGCCTCCACCTTGATGAACGGAGAAAGGACCAGTTTGGCGAGCCGGCGGGCAATCTCGGTCTTTCCCACCCCCGTGGGACCGATCATGAGGATGTTCTTGGGGGTGATATCTTCCCGCATATCAGGATCCAGCTTGAGCCGCCTGACCCGGTTTCTCAGGGCCACCGCCACTGCCCGTTTGGCCT
>JAISFT010000059.1 GCA_031263435.1 Treponema sp.
GAAACCGACCGGCGGCGGGAAATCCAGACGGCCTACAACCGGGAACACGGCATTACCCCCACCACGGTAAAAAAGGCCATCGCCAGCATCCTGGAACGGCACGGGGAGGAGGATCAGGACGCGGCAGCGGCTTCCATCGAAGTCCTCAAGCGGTCCTACAACGTGCTGGTCCCCGACCAGCGGGCCAAGCTTATCAAGGCCCTGGAAAACGAGATGCTGGAACACGCCAAGAACCTGGAATTCGAAAAGGCCGCGGCGATCCGGGACGAGATCGAAAAGATCAAGGGCATCGGCGGCACAGATCCCCGCAAGGGCAGGCCGGAAAAGAAACAAAGGGCCCGATAAGCGGGAAACAGCCAAGCATCAGCATTTACTTTTGCATAAAGGTCCGTAGATCCTTTCCAAAGTCATGTACGGCGGCGCGGGGCCACAGCCCCCGGGGAAATGCTTGTAGAGTCTGCCTCCGCTATCTACGATACGCTCCGGCAGAGAATTCCAAATGTGTCCCCGGGGGCTGTGGCCCCGCGCCGCCGTACATGACCTCGTTTGGTTCAACCGGCTTTTATAACAAGACAAACTCTGCTTGCCGTGCCTGTTCCGCTTCCAGAGGGGGCAGTATCTCCGGGGCAGGAGATATCACAGAATACCGGAAGTAAAGACAATTTGGTATCCTGTTCATTTTTGGGTTTTTCGCCGATAATAGGTCTATGAAAAGGATCGTTGTTGCCCTTGCGGCAGGGCTTTTTGCCGCCGTCCTTTGCGGAGCCCAGAATTCCGCGGCTGTGGACCCCAACTACCACCAGGAGGGAATCGCCTCCTGGTACGGGATGGAATTTGACGGACGGCCAACGGCATCGGGGGAAGTTTTCAATTCCTCCCTGTATACCGCCGCGCATCCTACCCTGCCCTTTGGAACCCAGCTTACGGTTACCAACCTGAACAACGGCAGGAAAGTCAATGTACGGGTAAATGACCGGGGGCCCTTCGTTTCCTCACGGATCATCGATCTTTCCCAGGCCGCGGCCCAGTTGCTGGACATGGTAAGCAGCGGGACGGCTCCGGTACGGATAGAAATTATGGGGAGTGCCTCCTATACCCAGGGAGACAGCGGAACATACCAGGCGGAAACCAATGCCGGCGCCGTGTCCCAGGGGGGCTATGCCAGCGCCACTTCCCAAATTGTCTCCCCCTACCCCGTATTTCAAAACCCCACCTATCAACCCCCCGTTCAAAACGGGGAACAGGTAGTAGTCCAGGTCCAGCCGCCCCAGCAGCAGATAATCCAATATGTCCAGCAGCCCGTCCAGCCGGTGCAGCAGACCCCGGCGGCCCAACAGCCCGTGCAACAGCTACAGCAGCAGCCTGTCCAGCAGCAGCCCATACGGCAGCAACAACCGGTCCAACAGCCGCCGGTGCAGCAGATCCTGCCGGTCCAGCAGGTAATTCAGCCGATCCAACCCATCGTGCAACCCATAACCGCGCCCCAGTCTCCGGCCCAGACGGCGGCGCCGGTACAGCCAGCCCAACCCGTAGTCCGGGAACCCCCGGCAAGCCAGGCGCAGGTACCGGTTCAAACCACACCCCAGGTAGCTCCTCCGGTTCAGATCCACATCCCCATCGAAGTTAAGCCGATAGTAAGTTCCGAACCTATCGTCATCCCGGTGCCCAGAACAGTGGAACCGGCAGCCGCCGCCCCCGTGCCTGCAAGCCCCTCCGTAACGGCGCCCGCAGCCCCGGCCAGGGTAAAACCCAACATGATCTACCGGATACAAGTCGGCTCCTTCAGGGAGGCCCGCAACGCCCTGGCCGCCTTCGACCGGCTTAAGGGAGCGGGCCTTAACCCGGCCTACGAGCAGAACGGTGCATTCTTCCGGGTGGTCCTTTCGGGGATCCCCTCGGACGAGGTAGAAGGGGTTCTGCAGCAAATCCGGACCGCGGGCTTTGCGGATTCCCTGCTCCGGGAGGAGCGCTGAACCATACGGACAAGCCCACCGTAAAACTGTTCAGCAACGACCGGGAAGCCCGGTTTCTTGAGCGGCCCAACCGTTTCCTCATCATCGCCGAAGACGCGCCTGCGGAAGATGAACCTGCCGGAACCGAAGCTGCCGAAGACGGGACGACTAAAGATGGAACAGCTAAAATCCCCTGCCACTGCCCCAATCCGGGCAGGCTCATCGAATTTTTCGGATACCGGGGCAGCGATATCCCCGGGGCCGCCCTGATTTTGGAAAAACGGGAGGCCGAATCCAGGGCCAAAACCCGCTGGACCGCGGCGGGACTCTACTACCGGGACGCCGTCGTACCCCTCTTTTCCGCCCGGGCCAACAGGGCCGCAGAAAAACTGATCCTCCCCCGGATCATCCCCGGCATCCGCAGCGTCCAGGGGGAATTTACGCTGGAAAACTCCCGCTTCGACTTTCTCTGCATCGACCGGCAGGAAACCCGCCACCTGGTAGAAGTCAAAGCCTGCTCCCTGGTGGAGCACGGAATCGCCATGTTCCCCGATGCCCCCTCGGAACGGGCCCTGAAACACCTGGAAGAACTGGCGGCCCTCGCGGGCCGGGGCTATGTATGCCACCTCATCTTTGTCATCGTCCACGGAGAACCGGAGCGCTTCATACCCAACCTCCACACCGACCCGGACTTTGCCGGAGCCCTGGGAATCTACGGCCATGCCGCGAGCCCAAAAAGCGCCGGAAGCGCCGGTGGCGGCCCGGTACAGGTCCACGCCTGCCTGCTCCACTGCGACCCGGCAGGAACCGCATACCTGGCCCGGCCCCGGATCCCCGTAGACCTGAGCCACAGCCGGCTCGCGGCCCGGGACAGCGGCAGTTACCTCCTGATGCTGGAAATCCCCCAGGCCCGAAACATCGAAACCGGCGCCCTGGGGACCCTGCACTACGACGCCGGCTGGTACATCTACGCCGGTTCCGCCCAAAAAAACCTGTCCAAACGCCTCAGCCGCCACCTCCGCCGGGTCCGCAAAAAGCAGCACTGGCACATCGACTACCTCGGCCCCCACGCAGCGCAGATCCGGGCCTACCCCATCTGTTCCTACCGCAACCTGGAATGTGAACTGGCCCGGGCCCTGGAGAACCTGGGAGGCCGGGGAATCCCCCGCTTCGGGTCCTCTGAGTGCCACTGCCGCAGCCACCTGTTCTACTTCCCGGAGCCCCCCCTCAAAAACCCCGCATTCCTGGCACTCCTCCTCCGCTGCCGCCATGTAAGCGCCTTTGAAGAGTAGGAAATCGTAAGAAACTATAAGGGGGGGCCCGCTACCACGGCCAATCTGCCCGTAGCCGGGTTTGGGGCTTTGCCCCAAACCCCGAAAACCAAAAAGCCTTACGGCTTTTTGGTTCCTCTGGCCCCCCCTCCGCTTCAAAGCCGGACTGCGTCCGGCTTTTCCGCTCACCCCCCAATCTCAAAATGGTGCCAGGCACCACGGCGGATTGCGTAGTCAAACTAATTTCTGCAAATAGGCGGCTCGAACCTGCGAAATTGCCAAAAAAACATCCTCTGTATATTTTTGTATAACGCTGTCCACTTTATCCGGCAGAAAATGTTCCGGTTTGAACAGTTCATAGGCTTCGATATGAAAAACATCCGCAAATCGTACCATTGTTGTAGGAGACGCCCATTTTTTACCTGTTTCAATATCGCTCAAGAAATTGATGGAAATATTCACCTTTTCGGCCAATTCAGCCTGGGGCCACTTATAAAGCGCCCGGTAACGCTTAATATTGGCGCCGAATATC
>JAISFT010000112.1 GCA_031263435.1 Treponema sp.
GGAAGCCTTCCGCTCCCGGACGGCGGCTCCTGTTCCCGCCTGGAACTGGAGCTGGGAACCGGGCGGATGCACCAGATCCGCCGTCATCTGGCCCGGATTGGACACCCGGTTCTGGGGGACGACAAGTACGGGGACTTTGCCCTGAACAAGATTCTCCGGAAGAATCCGGGTGTCAGGCGGCTACTGCTCCACGCGTTCCGGCTCTGCATCCCCGAATCCCTGGCGGGCTTTCCCGGGGGCATCGACATCGGCGCTCCCCCGCCGGAGTACTTTGCCCCCTTCGGCCCCTGGCCTGATCCCCCTGCCGGCGGCTCCGCCGACACGTTTGCCTGCGGTGCCAGGCACCAAATTGGGGGGTAGGCGTAAGACCAAGCGGAGCGCAGGGCTGGAGCCGAGGGGGGGCCAGAATACAGGCGGAGGTTTGGGGCAAAAACGCCGCGGCGTTTTCGCCCCAAACCAGGCTACGGGCGGATTGGCCGTGGTAGCGGGCCCCCCCTTCCTGAAGATTCGATCCAATGCGGGCATTGACACAGACAGTTCCTTTTTCTCATGATGGTGCCCTATATGGATCAAGCTTGTCTTGTCCGGCCCTACCTTGACAGTCTTACTACCCAGGAGCTGGCCCGGATAGCCGATAACTGCGGCATCGACATTCCTCCCAGTCTGGAACGGATCTTCATCATCGAGGAGCTGCTGGATTATGCCCGGCTGGAAGATGAGGATGCGGAAGAAGAGGGGACTCTGGAGGAATCTCCGGATTATCTTGAAACTGCTCCTATTCCCCGGCGCTACAATATTACTTTTATAGATGTGATGATTCGGGATCCGCTGTGGGTCTTTGTGTTTTGGGAGGTCAAGGAACACGACAGGGACATTTTTGAGAAGGATTCCGGTTTTTCCGGGTACTACCTGCGGGTAATTCCGGCGGGTGATGGTCCGCCGGTTCCCAAGGATCTGTCCTTTATGGTCCGGGTGGACCCGGATGATACGGCCCGGTACCTGGGCTTTTCCGAGTATCCGGCCCAGCCGGGGAGGGGATTCCGTGTTGAACTTTTCGCCGCTTTTGAAGGAAGGAACGAGGTTCTTGCCGTTTCGAGGGTTTTCCGCTTTCCCGGACTGCCCGGCAAGGCTGTTCAGGATCGGGATTCTGCCGGTTCCCTGCCCCTTTCGCTTGCTTCCCTTTCCGGTTTGAACGATTTTCCTATTCTTCGTGATACGGACCGCCGGCCCCAGCGCCGTTATTCCTGTGGCGAGTCCTGATTCTATGGCCGGTAGTCCTGTTATCTCTGTGGTCCTGGAGGCCCACGAGCCGTTTTTTTGCAAGACCGCTTCCGCCCGTCCTGCTCGTTCCTCCCGTTCTGTCTGTTCCGCTTGTTCCGCCTGTTTTACCAATACGGCGAATCCTTCCTGCGGTGCGGGATCCTCCCTGGAGGAGCTGCGTTTTTTTGAGAGTATTTCGGAAACCTACCTTCCCCTGCTGGAAATGCTGGAACGGCTGGACCGGGACCGGGTGCCCTTCCGGCTGGGTATTGCCGTCTCCCCTATTCTCTGCCACTACCTTGAGGACGGCGAACTTCTGGGGCGCTATCTTGAGTACATTGACCGGCAGATTGAATTTGGCAGGATGGAGATAAGGCGCCACAGGAACGACGAGGCTTTGAAACGGCTGGCCCGGTACTATTGCGATAAGGCGATAGAACGGCGTTTTGTCTTTTCCGAACGGTATGAATCCAATATCCTGAAGGCTCTGGACGCATTCCGGCACAAGGGAAAGGTGGAAATACTGGCCTCCGGCGCGACCAACGCCTTTCTGCCCTTTTTCGTTTCCTACCCGGAGGCTGTCCAGGCCCAGATTGAGGTGGCCCTGTCCTCCTATCACCGCTGTTTTGGCAAATTCCCCCAGGGGTTTTTCCTGAGCGAACTGGGATGGTCCGGGGAACTGGAGAAATCCCTGCGGGCCTACAACCTGGGCTACACTATTGTGGAGGCCCACGGCCTTGTTTACGGGGACCCTCCCGCCGAACGGGGGAGTTTTTATCCGGTCAGAACCCCCCACGGGGTGTTCGTGCTGGGGCGGGATTACTACAGCAGGGAAGAACTGCGAAAGCTCTCCCGGGGCGCGCCTTACCGGGATAACCGGAAAGATCCCGGCTACGAACTGCCCGCCGCCCAGATTGCCCCCTTCCTGGGCGCCGGCGGGGCCCGGCAGCCCACGGGGTACAAATACTACGCCCAGAGGGATGGGGGGGGAACCGTCCCGGCCGGCCGCTATGCGCCGGGCTTTGGCCCGGAAGACGGGGCCGGGGATGCGGCAGGCGAGGTGGCCGCAGTCCCGGCCGCTGGGGTCCCGGGTCAAAGCCCGGCCCCCGGGACCTCTGCCTTTGAAGCCCCTGTGCCCGGCGGCATTTACGATCCCGCCGCGGCCGCCCTCCGGGCCGCGGGCGCCGCGCAGAGCTTTCTTCAGCAGCGCCTGTCCCGGCTCCAGAACGCCGCCGCCCTGATGGACGAAGCGCCCCTGTGCCTCTGCGTCTTCAAGGCGGGGGATCTCGGCCGTTCCTGGTACGAGGGCTTTGATTTTCTTGAACATTTTTTCCGCTGCGGGGCCCAACAGGAACTGCGCTTCATGACCCCCGCGGAGTACCTCTACAAACAGCGGAGTTCGAATTTCCAGAATTCCCTGCCCGCCTATTCCTCCGGCGGCTTCAACGGCTACGGCGAAACCTGGCTTGACGCGTCGAACGACTGGATGTACCGCCACCTGTTCCGGGCCCTGGAGCGGATGATCGA
>JAISFT010000127.1 GCA_031263435.1 Treponema sp.
GTCTCCCGCTTCCTGGAGCGGCTCTGGGCCATAAGAGAGAAAGTAGAAGGGGGGGAGAACCCCCCTCGCTCCGTCCCCTCCGGGGACTACGCTACCCCCCCAGCGGGGGGAGCGCCCCCCGCAACGCCCCCCCGGACAGACCCCTGGGCTCCGCCTACGGGCCCTCAGCCGGCGGCCCCTGCGGACCCCGTGCCGCCGGCCCTCGTAAGGCTCCTCCACCAGACCGTTAAAAAAGTAACCGGCGACACGGAGTCGCTGAATTTCAACACCGCCATCAGCCAGATGATGATCTACTCCGCGGAACTGGCCAAACTGCCCCAGGTCCCCCGGCCGCTCTGGGAACCCCTGGTCAAGATGGTCTCCGCCTATGCCCCCCATCTGGGGGAAGAACTGTGGGAACAACTGGGCAACGGGGAATCGGTTTCCACAAGCCCCTGGCCGGACTACGACGAGGCCCTGACCGCGGAAAGTGAAGCAACCATCGTGGTCCAGATAAACGGCAAGGTCCGGGACAAGTTTACCGCGCCCCCGGGAAGCCCCCGGGAGGAACTGGAACAGCAGGCCCTGGCCCTGCCGGGAATAAAAAAGTGGCTGGAAGGGCAAAAAGTGATTAAAATCATAACAGTGCCCGATAAACTTATAAATATCGTTGCAAAATGAGCCCAAATAGAATAAACGAGGTACGCAATGAAAAAGTTCCTAGTGGCCTGCGGCCTGTTGAGCGTAATCCTGGGACCCCTTGCCGCCCAGACCTTTAACCCGGCGGCCTATGGGGAAGAGACCCTTTCCGGCTTCAACGCCTGGCGGGAATCCTATGCCGAAGAGGACCGTCAATTCAAAATCCCGGTCCTCTACAGTTCCGCGGATGGCAGCAGCATGCTGTTCGTGGATCCCGGCCTGGAGGGGGAAATAAAGTTTGAAACCGAAGACCCCTGGCCCGCCATGACCAGCGGGCAAAAAGTCACCATCTATTTCAGCGCCCAGGGCCCCTGGGTGTGGGACCGGCAGTTGGAGGCCATCGAGTACGGCAGCGGCCGCCTGGTACAGGCCGGCGGCGCGGAAACCCCGGCCCAGGGGACCCGTGCCCCGGAGGAAAGGAGTGCCGCCGGCGTTCCGGTAACCGCACCGGTGGAAATAACCTCTTCCCGGGAAACAGCGCCCGATCCCGCTGCCTTCGACTACGGCCGGGCCCCCCGCACCAGCCCCCGGCAGGTGGTAATCCAAATTTCGGGGAATCCGCCCCAGGAAGGCCGGTACTACCGGCTCCAGGTAGGTTCCTTTTCGGTCCGGGGCAATGCCACCAGGGCCGCCAACAGCCTCAGAGAAGCCGGCCTGACCCCGGCCTTCGAGGAATACCAGAACAACGTCCGGGTGGTGCTTTCCCACGTCGCCGGGGAAGACGTGGTGGAAACCGCCCGGAAGATCGGCAGCGCCGGCTTTACCGAAGTCTGGTGCCGGGAAGAACCCTAAGAGTCCATCGCCGCCCGGCGTTCCCAGATAACCATAAGCCGCCGCTGCAGATCGCCGGCGGCCCCTGCCATAGGATGGCCGGGGATAAAATCCAGGTCCTCCCGCAGATTCCTTTCCGCCGAATTTCCTCATAACAGCGGCCATCATGGGAAAATCCGTGCAAGAAGTCGGGCGCCGAAGGCAGCAGCCCTCAGACCACCGTTATCTTTCGTTATAAAGACAAAACTTTGCATCCACATGCTCCAATCCGGATGCAGGATTCGGTTCCGGGACATCCTCACTTGACATTTTTTTTATAAATACCTATAATATACATAGGAATTATAGGAATACCTTTTATCCAAGGAGAATTACAATGGGTTTATCACACAAACTATCTGAAAAAAATCGTACTGCCATTTTGGGTACTGTCACTTGTACAATATTGCTCTTTTGGCTTATAGGCCTGAATTCCTGTGCCAGCACTGACGTTGCCAGTACTGCCGTAGCTACTAGAACTGAAGAACGCATCCTTGTGTATGGAGATTCCATCAGTTGGGGCTATGTGCCGGTTGTAGTGTCGCCTCCCGCGCCGGATCGCTACCCCTTTAATGAACGCTGGACAGGGGTACTGGAAGCGGAACTGGGCAAAAAATATACTGTTGTTGAGGAAGCCCTTAATGGCAGAACCGCAGGGGTTGATACTTTTGCCGCTGTAGATGATACGATCGGACAGTATGCGAATATAAATGGAAGGCCACCGTTTTTTTCCATCCTCAGGAGCCATGAACCACTTGCTTTGATAATCATTATGCTTGGGACAAACGACACCAGGCAAGCCGCCAATCAGTCCCTCTCTCAAATAGGCGCCTCGTTAGTAGAACTCATCAGGATTGCCCAGCTTGGAGCAAGACTATCACCCCGGCCAAAGGTTTTAGTTATTGCTCCTCCGCCTGGGCAAAAAGCCCAAAATGAAAGCTTCAATACAAGTTTTGAAGGGAGTTATGAACTCGCCAAACAGCTTGGAGATGAATTCAAAAGGGTAGCTCAGGCAGAAGGGGCCTATTTTCTTGACGCTGCGGATTACATTCCCATTGCGGATGGAAGCGATGGCATACACCTAACAGTGGAAAGCAATAGGATCCTCGGCAAGGCAGTGGCCGCAAAGGTCAAAGAAATACTGGCTTCCGGTAAATAGGGTAAACTATCTCAAAATCTGAGATTCCGGGATAGTTCTTTCTAACAACAAAAAATTCCTATAAATTCCAAAAAAGCGGCTGTCCGGTAAGTTTTTCCGGGCAGCTTTTTGGTCTCCACATTATCCTGGCCGCTTGTTTTTTAAAACAGGGCATTCTGCCCTGGCAGGATAAACGCGTAGACATGAAAACCCGGCGAAGCTTTACAAAGATGAAGGAAAACCGCAGAGTAACACGAGAGTTTGTCGTTACTCATCCGGTTTTCCTCCATGGCGGAAATTCTTAATTCTTCCGCGCAAGGGATAGAAGCGGTATCCTTTTGCCTGGTTCACCGGGCAAAAGATACAAGCGGATAGCCCGGTCCCCGGCCAAAGGCCGGGGATGCGCCCTAAATATAGAATTTACAGTTTGAATGATGCCCGATACTAATCCAGCGACAGCGATGAAAACTGGGGCAGGTAGTCCTTGTTCTGCCGGAGCATCTTCTCCGTCATCTGTTTGATCTCCTGAATACCCAGCACCGCAGAACTCAGGGGATCAAAGGCAACGGCCTGGTAAACCTTCCGGGGATCCCCCTGGAGGGAACCTTCAACGGCCAGTTCCTCGCAGATGGAAGAGGTATGCACCAGGGCGACTAGCTGATCGGGGAGCTTCCCAATCTTAATCGCCTCAAGACCGCGGATGGAGGCCAAAACCGGCACCTCCACACAGGCCCCCTGGGGCAGATTGTCGATAAGCCCCTTGTTCAGTACATTACCGTTAAACTTGTAAGGGGTCCTGTCGCCGAAAATAGCGTTGAAAATAAAGGCGGCGTATTCGTGCCCCCGTTTCAGATCGGTATTCGGATCGTTAAGCCATTTTTCAATTTCGCCCCGCCAGGTTCCCTTGCGCTCCTGATATTCCTTCAAAATATACGCGTAGACCCCGGGGTTCCAGCCCGTCCCGTGGGTACAGAATTTTTCAATAAGGTCCGGCCGCTTGCGGAACCATGCGTTGTACTCGGAATTATGTCCCGAAGATTCTGTGGGGAAGTAGTCCAGAAGCATGAACATTTCGTTCCGGACCAAGTCCTCGTTGTATATCTTGGGGTCCTGTACCGCCTTCCTGATAAGGGGATAGGCATCCTTGCCCTTCCAGAGGAAATCAAGGTAGAAGGCCTGGTGGTTGATCCCGGCGCAGGTAAAGCTGATCTCATCATAGGGGGCGCCTATCCACCGGGCCAGTATCTCGGCGGTACCCTGCACACTGTGGCAGAGACCGGAGATCATCAGCTTGGGGAACCGGCTCTGCATGGCCCGGCAGAGCATGGCCATAGGATTGGTGTAGTTGAGGAACACGGCGTTGGGGCAGTACTTCTCAATGTCCTTGCAGATGTCGAGCATCACCGGGATGGTTCTCAGGGCCCGGAAAATACCCGAAGGTCCCCGGGTATCGCCGACATTGATATCCACCCCGTATTCCTTGGGGATCTCGATATCGTAGCGCCAGACGTCCACATCGCCGTTCAGAATGGTACAGAGTACCCCGTCCGCACCCTCCAGGGCTTCCTGCCGGCTTTTGGTGGAAATAACCCTGGCGCCGTAGTTCCCTGCCTTGATGATCTTTTCCACCGCCCTGGTAATATAGCCAAGCCGGTCGCCGTCCACATCCATCAGGGCAAAGGTGGCGTCCTTAAAAGCGTCAAAAGTCAGAATATCCCTTACCAGAGTCCTGGTAAATCCGAAGCTCCCGGCGCCGATAAACGCAAATTTAACCATA